>CAZZUX010000051.1:0-25895 GCA_964657395.1 uncultured Ktedonobacteraceae bacterium | reverse complement strand
TCGGCGAGCTGGGTGACAGCCTGACGTGCGATGCGAGCGCCGGCTTCGTTGATTGCGTGTGTTTTGTCAGCGAGGCCGTAGCGGGCGAGGCGAAAAGGGTTCGCGCCAAAGGTGTTTGTCTCAATGACCTCGGCGCCGGCCTGGAGGTATTCTTCATGGACAGTGCGGATCATCTCCGGCTGCGACAGGCATAGTTCGTCGAAGCAGCGATTGATGAAAATGCCCTTGCTGTAGAGCGCGGTACCCATGGCGCCATCGCACAAGACAGTGCGCTGGCCGAAGAGTGCGTCGAGACGGTGCCGGCCTGCCGAGGCCTGGAAAGCGGATGCGCGGCCGTCGAGCTCGTAGTTTGTTTCGGGTTGAGTCATCTGTTTTTCCGAAGCGGCATTCATCATGCTAGAACATCTGCGGGAAAACCGGGCTGATGGGATGCGGAATGACAGGCGATGTCGGCGAAGCGTCTTCATCTGCGACGCCGGTCGAAGTTCAGCGGCCGGATGCTTTGTTATACTTTGCTTTGCCGCTGGTACGCGTTTGCGCCGGTATTGGTGGAGTGGAAACAGGTGGAAGAGCTTCCATAATCCGCTCCGGCCGAAGGATGAGGTCTGAAGGTTTGAAGAAAAGAAGTGTGTGGTCGGTGGTCGCGGTCCTGCTGTTTGCCAGCTTATCCTCTCTTGGTTCGTCTCTCCTTCTGTCCGGATGCGGCAAGAACTTCTACACCGGCGGGCGCAGTCTTCCGCCGAGCGGCATTCTCAACCGTGTCGTGGTGGCAATCCAAAATCCAAGCCCGCTTGCCAAAGGCAGTCTGCAGATACTCGACGCCTACTACGATATTCGGCACGCCTACAACAACATCAACCAGACGTTTTCGATCAGCGGCTATAGCGGCGCTGATCCTTCGCAGATTCAGAACCTTGCCGAGCAGCAGACCGGCGTGGTGTATGGACAGGGCGATGGTTCGGTCGGTGTGATCGATTATGCGACGGAGGCGGTTGCTTCCGGGACAACCATTACTGCGTCGGGTATCTCCTCCAGCATATTTGCTGCGCGAAACCTGTCCTACGTTGTTGCTGCGAATCAGCAGAACCATGTGCTGACCCTGATTGATCGCACAGGCGCCGGAACCTATCCGCTGAACGTGCCAGGAGTCTTTCGCGTGTCCATCAATCCGGGGGCAACGGTAGCACTGGGGTTTGTTCAGAACAGTAATGCCGTCTACAGCGTTGTACACCTTACGGCGGCCCAGTCGCTGCAGTACAAGAACGGGCCATCCACCTATCCTTCGAATTTTCAGGACTGCGAGCCACAGAATTTTCCGGTTTACTGCGCAGTGCAGGTGGCTGATCCGGGACATGCTTTTGATCGGCCGATCAAGGCTGTCTTCTCGAATGACGGGTCCACTGCCTACGTGTTGAATTGCGGTCCCGAGTGCGGGGGCACGCAGGCGGGCGTGGTTGCTGTGCCGCTGGGAACAGGAGTGTTCAACCAGGGTGTCCAGGGACCAACTGCGATTAACCTGACCACGCAGGGTGCGGCGGTGATCCTTACACCGGGCGGCGCCACGGATGCTTTGCAAAACAACACGACTTTGTATGTGTCCGGCCAGGAGCTTCAGCCGGATGGCCTGCAGGCAGGATTCCTGACGGTTCTGGACCTAGGCACCAATGCGGTGACAGGCCGCTACAGTATCAGCGACGGAACCCATACCAAGATGCTGCTGGCCGACGACAATACGCTGTGGATCGGGTCGCAGAACTGCGAAGAAGGGGAGCGATATCACCAGAGCACGCAGGGTGCGACGGTGGCACTGGGCTGTCTGACTCTCTTCAACCTGTCGAATAATTCGGTCTTCGTAGACTCCTACAAGGGCGATCTGACAGGCGTAACGGCGGTGCTCAACTTTCACAAGATCTACGTGGCAGAGGGCGGGCAGGTGCATATCTACAACACGCCAGACGGCTCAGAGCGCGACAATACCAACGTAACGGTGACGGGCACGGCCTCTGATGTTGCGTACATCGATTCGGCGACTGACGGCGATGACGCCAACTACTAGGCTGAGCTGCTGTCACCGGCAATGAGCACCATAGACATCCTGGCCATTGCGGCTCATCGCGATGATGTGGAGCAGACCTGTGGTGGAACCCTGCTTCGTATGCAGGCGCAGGGTCTGAAGACCGGCATACTCGACCTGACTCGCGGGGAAGGCGGCACTCGTGGAAGCGCGGAGGATCGTGCGCGCGAGGCAGCAGACGCAGCCAGTATTCTGAAGGTGTCGTGGCGGGATGCTCTCGATATTACCGACGGACGGGTTGAGAATACCTACGAAAACCGGCTGAAGATTGTCGAGGTGTTAAGAACGTTGCGGCCCAGGGTGGTGATTCTGCCCTACTGGCAGGGGCGGCATCCAGATCACTATACTTCGTCGATCCTGGGATATGAAGCCTGCTTCCTCTCGGGATTGTCCAAGCTTGAGACGGGAAGAAGCGACCACACTCCCTTTCGTCCGTACAAGATTTTGTATGCCAGCCTGTACGCGGATGTCCGGCCGTGTTTTGTGGTTGATATCACCCCGTTTGCCGAAACGCGCTTCCAGGCGTTAATGGCTTATCGATCGCAGTATGCGCAACAGCCGACTGGCGTGGGCCTGTTCGTTCCTGAGGCCGACATTCGCGAGCGCACGTTCGCCGAGGCTAGTCACTATGGAACGCTTGCCGGCGTCCGGTATGCGGAACCCTTTGTGCAGAAGGAAGTCGGGTTGGTGGACGACCTGATGCTGATCCCGGTTGCGTCCGTTTAGCTGAAGCCGTGCACTTTGCGAGCCGGAGTGCGCGAAGCTGCTTTATGCCTGTGAGTTGCTAATGGCGGCTGGAGTGGCAGGGAGTGGATCGCGGGACGGGGCCGGTTCCATGGTGGCGGCAATCTGCTGTGGCCTCGCGAAGTTCTGATCGATGTCTGTATCCGATGGGGTGCGCTCGTAGCGGAGCGGCAAGAAGATGCGAACGCAGGCGCCTTCCGGTTCTGTTTTGAGCGGCGGACTTTTTCGAGAGCCGGATCGGCGGTCGGTATCTTTCGGCTCGATATTGTTAATGGTCATGGTGCCACCATGCTTCTGCACGATGCCGAGGCTGACCCAAAGACCGAGCCCGGTTCCTTTTTCGCCCTTGGTGGTGACAAACGGCTGAAAGAGTTTGCGCTCTATGAGGGGGTCGACTCCTGGGCCGCTGTCTTCGACCTCAACTACGGTGCCAGGCTGATGGTCCTCGGGACCTGCCTCTCGAACGACCACCCTTAGGATGCCGTCGGGAAAGACGGACGCTTCTGCAGCGTTGGCGATGACGTTAGTGAAGACCTGGCGCAGCTCTCCGGGAAAGCCATATACGTTGCCGGCGCTGAGGTAGCGGCGTTCAACCTGCAGCTCTTGCTGCTTGATCTTGCGGTCCAAAAGCAGCAGCACACTGTCGATGAGTTCGGGAAGCAGTACTTCGACGGGTGCTGGTGATTCGCGATAGAGGCTGAGCATGGCGCGACTGATTTGCAGGGTTCTACTCAGTTCCTGCTGGGCCATGCCGAGATATTCATTCCGTTTGGCAGGATTGTTTTCGGATTGCAGGAGGAAATGGAGATTGGCTACGGAGTCGAGGGGATTGTGGATCTCGTGCGCGATACTCGCGGCCAGGCGTCCTGCAACGGCCAGCTTCTCGCTTGCGATCAGGGCCTTTTCAGCACCACGAGCAGTGGTTACGTCGCGGAAAACCACTACGGTGCCAAGTGATTTACTGCCGGCATCCCGGATCGGGGCCGTGCTCCTGGCTATGAGGCGCTCCCGCCCGTCCCGCGCGAGAAGGAGGACTGTATTTTCCGCATGGGCCTGCTTCTCGGCGGGCTGTTTATCGGCGAGTTGAAGCGTAGAAAGCTGAGCGAGTGGTTTGCGGGTGGTTTCATGCACAGCGTTGAAGACTTCACTGAGCGGCTGTTCAAGCGCCGCATCCAGTTTCCAGCCGGTCAGTTGCTGGGCGACTGCATTCATGAACCGGACGCGACCGGCCGTATCGCACGCGATGACACCTTCGCCGATGGACTCAAGTGTCGTGAGGTATGACTGGCGACTTTCGTAAAGTTCTTCGTTACGTGTCTTGAGTGTCTGCAGCGATTCGTCGTAGGCACGCGAGACGCGCCGCAGACGGCTGCTGGTAAAGGTGCCGATGAGGACGCCTACGGCAAAACCTGCGGCCAGAACAATCCGGAGAAAATCATGGACACGCAGTTGTGCGGCCCGCAGCAGGGCGTCTCTTGACTGTTTTTCTGCCCGGATGGTCTCGCGCATGCGGTTGCGGATCTGATCCATCCACTGCTTACCGCGGTCATCGGAGGCAAGTTCATCCGGGGTGCCGCTCTGCCTGCCGGCGTGCATGGCTGCGTTGGCATAGCCTTCCCACAAGAGGTAGTCATCGTGCAGCTGGGTAGCCTGCAGCTGCTGTGCAGGAGTGTTCAGCAGGCTGGTGAGGGCCTTGAAGTCAGCTGCGGCATGAACGCCGCCATCCTGGAAGGATTCAAGCATCGACTGTTCGCCGGTCAGTTGATAGCCACGCAGGCCGTTGGCTTCATCCAGGATTGATACTTCCAACCGGTACAGCCGCTGTATCACTTCGTCGGCATGGGCGACCCGAACCTGAGCTGCGATGGCTTCCTGGATCTGCCAGACCAGCACACCGGCCAGCACACCCAGCAGCACGATGGGCATCAGCAGTGTGATCCGCAGGACACGGTTGAAGGCGTGCAGATTCAAGGGGACTCTTACCTCGTTCGCGCCGACTTGCCGGAGAGGAGTTCTTCCACTCGCAACAAGAGGGTGGGTGCGCCATCCCCTTTATTAACGATGAGGTCTACCCATTGCGAAGCCTCTTCGGGCAGGCTCAGGTAGGCCGAAAGCAGCAGGATAGGTACGTCTGGCCTGATTTCGCGCAGTGCGCGCGCTACCTGGGAGCCGTTCATGCCGGGCATGGCGTAGTCGAGGACGACAGCATCTACTTCATTTTCGAGGAAGATGCGGATGGCTGCCTGCCCATCGGAAGCAGTGAGAACCTTGTAGCCGGCTCGTTCAAAGACGACCTTGCGGATTTCCAGACCCAGGACCTCGTCGTCGATGCACAGGACACTTGCAGCCATGTAACGCGTCACCTAACCCATATAAGAATCTGTCTGGATGCACTTTGGATTCGGGAATGTGACCGGCCCACGGTACTTCGGTTTGCCGCCGCCATGCAATTACCAGTTGCAAGTTGACTAATGTTTGAAATCTAGCACCCGACTGCTACAGATAGCCAGCCGTAAAGATTCACCTATTGTTTGCATTATCGTCGTACGCATACAGTAGGCTCAGAGGCGGAGCGCCGAGATTTATCTGCCGGCCTCACACTAGATGCTTTGGCAAGCTAGCCAGGGAAGACCTTTGACACCGACGATATTCGTACTGGAAGACGACTTGGACATCTCCAGGCTGATCCAGCATCACCTGGAGACTGCTGAATTTGCAACGCGGCTGTATCGCACACCGGCAAACCTCATCCAGGATGCCGAGCATAATCCGCCCACTCTTTTCCTTCTGGACATTATGGTGCCGGGTGGGGACGGCCTGGATCTTTGCCGCAGACTGCGTTTGCATCAGACTTTAAGCACGATTCCAATTATTTTTCTGACAGCCCGTGCCAGCGAAAATGACCGGGTGCTTGGACTGGAACTGGGCGCCGATGACTACATCACCAAGCCATTTGCTACGCGCGAGCTGCTGGCGCGGGTGAAGGCGGTGCTGCGTCGGTTCGAGCGCCCATCTGCGCCGACGACGGTCACTTTTGGCGATGTTGTGATAGACGCGGGTGCAATGCAGTTGAAGGTGCATGACGCAGTGGTGCCGACGACGGCGACGGAGTTTCGGCTGCTGGACTACCTGGCGCGCCATCCCGGACGTGTGTTCACCCGTGACCATTTACTGGATGCTGTCTGGGGAGATGCCCGATTTGTAACTCCTCGTTCGGTGGATGTGTATGTGAGGCGGATCCGCGAGAAGATAGAGGTGGATGCGGAAGATCCGCAGTTCCTGAAGACGGTACGCGGGGCGGGCTATCGCTTTGAGGTGCCTCGTCCCCAGGAGCGCGCACCGGTCTCGGCCAGCTAGGATTCTGCAGGAACTCCGGCTGCTGCGTCAGGCAGAGCACGCTTGTTGATGCGCATACGCTAAGCGAAGAGGCAGATGCTAGGGAAAGAGTGGCGGAATGAACAGCCATAGGGAGTACCTGCGATGATCCACCGGGTGTTCATCAAGCTGTGGCTGGGGTTCGTTGCGGTCCTTGTGCTCCTGCTTCTGCTGACGGATGGCTGGTTGTGGACGCATGCTTCCGCGCCCGGTTTGCCAATATCGAAGGCGTTCGTGCCTTCGGCAGGCTACCAGCTGCTGCTGCTTCTTGGAGCGGTCCTGATCGTCAGCGTGCTGTGCCGCCGGGCATCGACCCGTTTCAAATCGGGCGAACAGGCCATTGCGGCGTTTGCCGGCAGATTGTCAGGCGGGGACTTTTCGGCAAGGATCAGCGTTCACGAGACTGCCGGCAGCCGCGAGACGATCGATGCGTTGAACGGGGCTGCCGAGAGCCTGGGCCTGAGGTACCAGGCGCTCGAGACGAGCCGGCGTGAGCTGACGGCGCTGCTGAACAGTATGGAAGAGGCGGTCATCGCGATTTCGGCCGAGGGACAGGTCAGCTGGTCGAATGCGGTGCTGGAAGAGATATCGCAGCTGCCGGTTCGGTACGGGAGGGCATTGGTTCACACAATTCGCGACCCGGATGTGCTGGCATCGGTGGAGCGGGCGCTACGGTCGCGCAAGGTCTCCCGTGGACGCGCCACGAGTATTGCGGCAGGCAGGGTGTTCCAGGTGAATGTGGCGCCGACTCCGGATGGCGGCGCGGTCCTGGTGCTGCATGATGTGACCAAGATTGAACAGGCGGAGATATCCGGCCGCGACTTTGTCGCGAATGTGTCGCATGAACTGAGGACCCCGCTGACTTCGATCTCAGGGTACGTGGAGACGTTGATGGAGAGCCGGGGCCTGCGCGAGGAGCAGGTCAAGGAGTTCCTGTCGATCATCCTGAAGAACGCCAACCGTATGTACCGCCTGACCGAGGATCTGCTGGCACTGGCGAGGGTGGAATCGAAGGACTATGCGCTGGCTCCGCAGGTGAGTCCGGCGTCTTCCCTGGTGGTGGACGCAATTGAAACGCTGGCTCCGCTGGCAGTGGATGCCGGGCTCGATCTCGAGGCAGGAAGCATGGTGAACGATGCGGTCAGCGCTGATCCTGATGCGTTGCAGCAGGTATTCGGGAACCTGATTGAGAACGCGATCAAGTACGGAAGAGACGGTGGCAGGATTGTTGTGGGCTGCAGGCGGATTGGCGAGAACGTGGAGTTCTACGTCCAGGATTATGGCGCAGGTATTCCTTCGCAGCATCTTTCGCGCCTGTTCGAGCGGTTCTACCGGGTGGATGCGGCCCGGTCTCGTGAAAGCGGGGGAACCGGGCTGGGGCTCGCTATCGTGAAGCGGATACTGCAGGCCCACAACGGCGATATATGGGTTGAGAGTGAGGTGGGCAAGGGGACAGCGTTTTTGTTCCGCCTGCCGGCACGCGATGCGGCGGTACCCAAAGTTGATAAAGGGATGACGACGGACACGTTACAGAAGGTTCAGCCGGTTGTCGCCATAGGGAACGATGGCAAATAGAATGGACTGGTCTTGTGTAAAGTCGCGATTTTGACAGACCTTGCATGACAGGGTGAGTTGAACGGCGGATGGTCCTGTCCTTGGCATTTACCTTCTATTCATGGCTGACATTTACCCTTATACAAGTGAGATTTAGATCCCAGGAAGTGACGGTGTCAGACATTCCGGAAAGTCCTGCGCCGCCGAAAGTGCAACTTCCAACACCAGTCTCAGAGATTCGGACGTTCCTTGCGGGGCGCGGTAACTCGCGAGGCGCGGACAGTGCCTTCCGCGGCGTGATGCTGCTGTGCGCGCTTAGTATTTTTGCGATCGTGCTGCTGATCACCGGTGTGTTGATTATCCGGTCGCATCTTTCCATGACGACGTTCGGTCTGTCGTTTCTTACCAGTCAGCACTGGAATCCGCATCCTCCGCCGACAGCTGCCAACGATTCGCCTCCGGGGCAATTTGGTGCTCTGCCTTTCATTTACGCTACGCTGATATCTTCGCTGTTCTCGCTCCTGATCGCAGTGCCGTTGGCTGTAGGCACGGCCATATTTTTGACGGAGATGTGCCCCCGTTTTCTGCGCGCGCCGCTTTCGTTTTTGACAGAACTGTTGGCGGCCATTCCTAGCGTGGTCTACGGATTGTGGGCAGTGTTTGTGCTGATCCCGTTGCTGCGGGACAATGTCAATCCGACGTTGATTCGGCTGCTTGGCTGGACCGGGCTGTTTTCCGGGGACAATACCGGGTACGGCATGTCAGCTTCCGCAGTGATTCTCGCGATCATGATCCTGCCGATCATCTCATCGCTGACAAGGGAAGTGATGTCGGCGGTTCCGACGGCGCAGCGGGAGGCGGCCCTCGCCCTGGGGGCAACCCGGTGGGAGATGATCCGCATGGGTGTTCTGCGGAATGCGCGCATTGGGATCGTTGGAGCGGTGATCCTCGGCCTGGGACGGGCTATCGGCGAGACCATGGCGGTCACCATGGTGATCGGCAACAAAAACGTGATCTCGCACTCACTTTTATCTTCGGCCAATACGATGCCAAGTCTGCTCGCCAACGAATATGGCGAGGCGGACAACACTCTCTACATCAGTGCGCTTGTTGAGATTGGACTGGTGCTGTTTGTGGTGACGATCTGCGTGAACGCGATGGCACGGCTGATGGTCTGGGCGGTTACGCGCGGCGCACCAGGAAGGATGGCCTGAGCGTGGCGACGAATGGAATGGCTGCCAATTCGCTGCGTCCGCCGTTGAGGGCAAGTCGCTTTAACCAGATGAGGCGCAGCACGGCCAATTGGACGGTCAGCATCCTCGCGGTGTGTGCGACCGCGCTGGTGATTCTCCCGTTGATCCGGATTTTCATCTACCTGCTTGCCAAGGGATTCTCATCGCTGAACTGGGCCTTCTTTACACAGCTGCCAAGGCCGGTCGGCATGCCGGGCGGCGGTATGGCGAACGCGATCATGGGTTCGGCGTTGCTGTTGCTGCTGTCGAGTGTCGTGGGTATCCCGATAGGCGTGAGTGCTGGTGTTTTCCTGGCAGAGTTCGGCGGCCGAAGCAAGATCGCGAATGCTGTTCGGTTCACAGCGGATGTGCTGAATGGTGTGCCTTCGATTGTTGTAGGAATTGCGGTTTCTGCGCTGATTGTTCTGCCGCAGAAACATTTCTCTGCGCTGGCGGGTGGTGTGGCTCTTGGGATCATGATGATTCCAACGATCACACGAACGACTGAAGAGATGCTGCTGCTGGTGCCGAGCTCGATTCGCGAAGCCGCATTGGGGCTGGGAGTTCCTCACTGGCGGTCGGTTTTGTCGATCACGCTGCGGTCTGCATCGGCAGGCGTGGTGACGGGCTGCATGCTGGCGTTCGCGCGGGTGGCGGGCGAGACGGCGCCGCTCCTGTTTACTGCCTTCGGCAGCTCGATCCAGAGTTTCGATCTCAATCAACCGATTGCTGCTCTTCCGCTGCAGATTTATGTCTATGCCATTTCGCCCTATGACGAGTGGCACAGGCTGGCATGGGGCGGCGCCCTGGTGCTGATTGTGCTGATCGTTGTGTCGGTGGCCCTGGTCCGGTATTTCGTAGGACGAGGTGCACTGAAGGGGAACCATTGAAACAGCTTCGCTTTCGTAAGTAGCTGAGCATCTTTTCTGACCTCTGAGTCAGTTGAAGGTCAACTGAAGTTATTGGCATGGATGCAGTGCAAGGAGAAATGCTCCAGATGGGCGTTGGCATCGAAGTGGTCGGGCTGAATGCCTGGTACGGTACGAATCACACACTGCAGGACATCAACCTGCAGATTCCTGCCAACCAGGCGACGGCGTTGATAGGGCCGTCTGGTTGTGGGAAGTCTACGTTTGTGCGGTGTCTGAACCGTATGCACGAAACGACTCCCGGTGCCCGCGTGACCGGGGATGTGAAGGTAGGCGGGGTCGACATTTACAAAGATGCGGCACCAGTGGAGATCAGGCGGCGGATCGGGATGGTGTTTCAACGGCCGAACCCCTTTCCAACGATGTCGATCTATGACAATGTTGCCTCTGGACTGAAGTTGAATGGATTTCGCAACCGGCGCATGCTGGATGAGGTGGTCGAGCGATCGTTAAAGCACGCGGCCTTGTGGGAAGAAGTGAAGAGCGACTTGCGAAAGAAGTCGGGTGCGAGCCTCTCCGGGGGACAGCAGCAACGACTCTGTATTGCACGAGCGCTGGCAGTGGATCCCGAAGTGCTGTTAATGGATGAGCCTGCGTCGGCGCTGGATCCGGTTTCTACTTCAAAAATAGAAGATTTGATTTTCGAGTTGAAATCGCAGTACACCATTGTCATTGTGACGCACAACATGCAGCAGGCCGCACGCGTTGCAGAGAAGACCGGATTCTTCCTAAGCGGCAAGCTGGTTGAGTTCGACCAGACTCATAAGATATTTACCAACCCTCGAGATAAGCGGACCGAGGATTACATCACCGGGAGGTTTGGATGACTCGAATTCGTTTTCATCAGAGCCTTGGTGACTTGAAGGATAAGCTGCTGGTGATGGCCGGGATGGCCGAGCAGGCGATACAGCGTGCTATCGAGGCTTATCGCGAGCGCGACATCGCCGTCTGCGACCTGGTGCTGCGGGGTGAGATTGCGATCAATCGTCTGGAGAGAGAGATCGACCAGATGGCACTGGATCTGCTCGCCATGGAGCAGCCGATGGCAATCGACCTCAGGTTTATCCTCGCAGTCATCAAGATCAACGCAGACCTGGAGCGGGTTGGGGACCAGGCGGTAAATATCACGGAGCGGGTGCGTGATCTGCAGGCTTTTTCGATTGCCGATCTTCCGATCGACATCCCGCGGATGGCGACGATTGCGGCTGCCATGGTGCGGAAGGCGATCCAATCCTTCATTGAGGGCGACGTTGAGATGGCGCGGGCGGTGCTGTCGATGGATGACGATGTCGACCGGCTGAACAGGCAGTATTTCTTTTCGCTTGCCTCGCGCATCCGCGAGAATGCTTCGGAGTCACCGCAATCTCTGAACGCACTGGTGATCGTTCGCAATCTTGAGAGGATCGGCGACCACGCAACCAACATTGCCGAGGATGTAATTTTCTGGGTGCAGGGCGATGACGTGCGACATCATTTCTCAAACGATGTCGCCGGAATTAACAACATCATGCCGTCCACCACTGCAAGCGTTGAAGAGCCGGGTAATAAAGGGCCAGCATGATCGACAGGCGCTGATCGGCGAACTCGGCGGATTTGCTGAGAGCCTCGGCATACAGGGTGAGCTGTGGAGCGTAGCGGCTTTGTTCCTCGAGCAGGAATGAGTCGGGATCCACATCGGCGGTTTTGTAATCCACGATCCACAGATGGTCTTGTCCATCCTTGAGCGGCTCGGGTCCAGCCACGAAGATGCGATCGCAGCGCACGGTTCTGAGCTCGTGATTGTTCTGGGTCGTCCAGCTCGCCTCGTTCAGTGCCGAGGCCTGTCTGCTGAGCATCCAGCGAGCAACAGGATCGCCTGCCGCGGCAGTAAGCATGGAGAGGACCGACCGGGTCTCTACTTCGATTTCCCGGCGCACGAGTCCGGCATTCCGCAGCAGTGCTGTGGCAATGGTTCTCCAATGCGCATCGTTCTTCTGGATATTCCAGCGCTCATCGTCTGCCGGCAGATTTGAAAGCTGTTCGAAGAGGGCGTGGAGAGTTATGCCCCGTGCGCGGGAAGCCATGGATGGATGCCTCATGCGGGGGCGGTATGCCTCCAACGCGAGATCTTCAGCTGGTGCAGAGACGCTGATCCGGGCGACCGGTAGAAGATTGAGAGGCAGCCGTTTACTTACCTGCGTATGTTGTTCTGCGCTCGCTGCCAGCTCCAGCAGGGTAGAGGGCGTCGGCGAGATGCGGGGAACGAGACTCAATCCATTCTGCGTGATCGAAGCGGACGTTTGACGCCAGTGCAGGTATTGTTGTTCTGCGTCGGGACACAGATAGTCCCAGCCGCAGGCAAGCAGAGTTTCGGGGTTCGGATCAGGGAGGCGTTCGGCATGCATCGACTTTTTAGATCGCTTTGGTGTGATGTCTGCGAAGAGGTGAAGTGCCGTGCGAGCGCGGGTACAGGCTACGTAGAAGAGCCGATGCTGCTCATCAAGCTCGTCCCTGTCGGCCTGCTTGCCAATCCATTTGTAGGTAGCCGAGGAGTGCTGCCCCTTGGCGCCGATCGGTGCGATGAGGAGTTCCCGGTCCGTGCTGTTTCGCTGCAATCTCGCCAGCCTGCGGAAGAGCGGCGGATTGTTTCCTCCGGATTTGCGATGCAGTTCCGGCAGCAGCACCACGTCGAAGCCCAAGCCTTTTGCCTTGTGAATGGTCATCAACTGGATGCTGCATCGTTCCTGGGCCGCGGGATCAGGTGCTGCAAAGAGCCTGTCAAGCCTGGCGTTGAGCGAGGCACCGGCTGCTTCCCAGGGAGGCAGCGAGGCGAGGAGCTGGAAGAAGGCGTCGACGTTCTCTCGAGCAGTTTTATCGATGCACTGTTCGCCACCGAGCGCGATCCATGTCTCCTCGATCCAGGCCGCGAAGCCGTTGGGTGAAGCAAGATAGGCTCCCGCAGACCGGACTGACAAGGAGCGTTCCAACACGCTCTGCAGGTGCCGGACGCGTACCTGGCCATCCTGGCTCAGCAGCGCCAAGCGATCGGACAGGAGCTGCCGCATCGGTCTCACAAGCTGGATAGGGTCATCGTTCCCGGCAAGAAGATGGAGGTCTGCTAATTCCAGACCGCACCAGGGGGCGCGCAGCATAGCCAGCCAGGCCACGCGATCCATCGGCTGGGTGAGTGCCCGTAATAGCGATAGAAGGTCGCGAATCTCCTGCCGGTCCTTCAGCGTTTCGATCTCTATCGCCCGGAAGGGAATGTTTTCCCTGCGGAGAGCGGCGGCGATGTGAGAGACATGTTGTTTGACCCGCACCAAGACGCCGATGCGATAGCTGGCGTCTCGTGCTTTTGCCTCATCGAGGTACGGAAGGTATTTGCGGATTGTTTCCAGGATGGGTCCGACTTTATCGTTTGCGGCATTGCCTGCAGCCGGCGATCTGCCGGCATGATCGTCGACGAAGCGAGCATGCAGCATAAATGCATCGTTGCTGCGGCCGGCGTTGCTGGGGCTGCCGATGCCGAGGCTGCCGATGCTGGAGCTGGCTACTGCCGGAGTGAAACGCTGTGCGCCCGTTCTTCCAAGTTCCCTGGATCGGTTGAACATGTCGTTGACAGGCTCGACCACAGCTTCGATCGAGCGGAAGTTCTGGCTGAGGGTCAAGCGATGGAATCGCACGCCGGGCGCATCCGGACCGAAGCCGTGCTGCTGTACTTCGTCGAAGAGAGCAAGCTCCGCATGCCGGAAGAGATAGATCGACTGCATAGGGTCGCCAACGAAGAAGCAGGTTCGATGGTCTTCCGGATCCCATTCGCGCACGATGCTTTTCAGCAGCTCATATTGCTTGCGCGAGGTGTCCTGGAACTCGTCGACGAGGAGGTGGCGGGTTTTGTAGCTGATGTTGTGACGTATTTCGTCGTCAGAGAGTGCCCAGGAAGCAGTGAGGCCTGCTTCGACAAAGTCCATTTTGCCGCGCTCGTTGAAGACGACGCGAAGCTCTCCGACTGCATGCAGAAGTACGGTGAAGATACTGCGGATCGTATCCCATTCACTGTCTGTATAAGCCAGGCCGGGCAGAGAGGCCATTTGGACGAGTGCCTTGAGGAGTTCGCCTGACTGGCTGATGTTGTTCAGTATGGATTCGAATTCCTGGTGGTGCTCCGGCAATCCGCCCTGCGTCTGAGGCTTAAAGCCTGGAGCACTGCCCGCCGCCTTTCTCCATGTTGAGGTCTTTGTCAGGAGCACTTTGCGCAGGCATTCGAAGTGTTCGAGATGCAGAAATTCATCCAGAGCATTCATTGCGTGGATCGGGGCGATTTCCGGTGGCGGAGGTGCTCCTTCGCAGGCGTTCCGGATGAGGGCAAGCAGACGGACTATGTCGTTGGTATGGTTTTGAAGCAGTGATCGTACACGGTTGATGACGTATTGATGCTCGCGTACAAACGGGGCTTCCAGTGTCTTCCTCAGTCGGAGCCAGTCTTCTTCGGACAGCGATCGCGCAATGGACACTTCTTCGAGCCATTGATCGCGGGCGCTGAGCATGTCGGCTATGAGTTTTTCGCAGTCGCGCAGATTGACGTCCCGGAGGCGAAGCAGAGTTTTCAGAGCCTCTGAGAGTTGCGGCAGGGTGCCACCGAGTTGTTCGAGGGTTCGACGCGCCGCCAGTGCATACAACGGCTGGGCATCTTCCGTGGGCTGCAACTGGCCGCCCAGCCGAGACAGAAGCGGTGCGCCATAAGCGATGCCGAGGCACAAGGCATCGATGGTCTGAATGTTCAGACGGCCCGGCTGTTCGAGGAGCGACCATCCGCGTTCACGGGAGCGCCGGAGAGCAGCAATGGCATGGGCGTGCTGATCTGAAGGCGCCTCGGTATCGATGCTGGATTGAGCCTCGGCGAGGGCGTTCATTACGCGGTTCCGCATCTCTGCAGTGGCCGCAACGGTGAAGGTGATAGCAAGGATGTCTTCAGGCTCATCGACGACGGCGAGCAGGGCGAGTACCCGTTTCGTCAGGAGCTCTGTTTTCCCGGAACCGGCAGGCGCCTGCACCAGGAAGGAGCGCGCGACATCGAGCGCTTCTCTCCGTGCCTGCAGATCTTCGGCAAGCCTGGCGGCGTAACTCTCATCATCGATGAGCAAGTCTGCAGGCCGGTTAGTCATCGTCTTCGTCCCCTTCTACGACGATGACATCGGCCTTGGACTCGGCGACTCGGCAGAGAGCGGGAAAGTCGCAGTAGTTGCAGGTATGCGGGTAGTTTTTTGGCGTCACGGTTGCCAGACCTGCTTGAAACTCACGGGCGAGTGTTCGCAGCGCGACCTCCCACTGTTCACAGATGGTGCGAAAGCATTCATCGACATCGATCTCGGCCACCCTTTTTTCTCCCGAGATTTCCGGAAAGATGCCGGGATGATTGCCCAAGACGGCGCTGACGAACTTTGGCTCCTTGCTGGACACCTGTGCGAACAGTACATCGTACAGACCCTCGACCTCTCCGAAGACGGCGTACAAGGGCAGCTGTGGTTCATCGGGTCGTTCACCCTCCCACATTCTTTTGTTTACGTTGCCGCTTTTGTAGTCGATGAGGATTTTGCCTTCTTCTACCTGGTCGACGCGATCCTTGCGGACTCTAAGTTCGAAGTTTTCAAGTCGCAGCACTTTGGAAGCTTCCACTTCCTGTACCTGGAAGGGCCTGCGCCGGCTTTCAAGATGCAGCCATTGTTCGACGAGGTAGCAGACACGGAACGTTTCGAGCTGCATGTACTCGCGCTCCCAAACGTTTACGGAGTGATCCTCGTAGTTTCTAAATACCTCAGTGACGTGCTTCTTCACGAGATTCGAAAGCTCTCCGGACTGAATGACGGCGTTCAACTGGTGGCTGTTCGTGATTCCACCTTCCTTCCACACTTTCTGAAGCACGTCATGAAGGATGGTTCCTCTTTCCGCTACGCTCAGGCCGGGGGCGGTGGAAGGCATTTCCTTCGCACCCAGGCGAGTGGCAGCAAAGGCCTGGAAGGGGCAGGCGGACTGCTGTCTCAGTACGCGTTGGCCGCCTGACACCGGGCCGCCGGGCCAGGGAACGGACATCTCCTGTTGAAACGTTTCGCGCAGGTCGGCGTGATCCCGGCTGAAAGTATGCAAAGGCACTTTCTGGCAGTTAAGTTTGTCGATGATGGCATTCGGCCGTTGTGCGCCCGCGGCACCTTCCTTGGCATAGCTCAGGATCAGACTGGCAGTGCTTGCTTTCAGCCGTTCGAAGACAACCTGTGCGAAGGCCTGGTCGATTGTGGCAGAAGCCCCGGGCATGCCGCGTTCCTGCTGTAAGCGGAGCGGCAGCAGCGGATGCGCTGTTGTGCGCGGCGGCCACGCGTCGTCGGTCATGCCGAGCAGCCAGATTGCGTCGAACTGCTGACCGGCGCTCTCCAGGATGCCGGAGATGGTGATGGGATAGTCATGCGACTCCGGCGCAAAGATAATGCGATCCAGATGAGATTGAAGAGTGCTGACAAAATCGTGGAAGTCGTAGCGTCGGTCGTCGAAGCTTCCGGTGGCTACTTCTTCCAGAGCGCGATTCCAGCGTTCCAGCACCTGGAAGGCAACGGTATCCTTGCTGCTGTCGCCTGGCCAGCCCGCATCTTCGAGCATGTTGACGATGATCGAGATCCATTGCGATGCGTATCCCGTTCTTCCTGCGCGTGAGTAGGTGTCGAGCGCGTGGCGTGATTTACGGACTCGTCGAACCCAGTTGGCAGCGGCCCAGCTTCCGGAGGCGGGACCTCCGACTTCGTGGAGACGCTCCAAAGCGGTGTCCATCGACATGTCCGGTACCGAGAACTTTCTGCGAACTGCCATGTCGGCCGCGGCGAGTGCGGCAATGTCATGGAAGTCTGAGAAAAACCCGGAGATCAGCAGGCTGGTAATGGCTTCCTGAGGCAGCGGACCGCGGCACCACTGAAGAAAGGATATGGCGGCCTGAATCACAGGAATGTGGCTAAGCGGCGTGCCCAGGGTGAATTCATAAATGAGCTTTTCTGAGGGCTTGTCGAAGATGCTCTTACCTGGCAGCAGGACTCTTCGCAGGGTGCGATCGAGTTCTGCGCGTCTGGAGGTGAGATCCGGTACCAGGATGGCGATGCGTTGATCCGGTTCAGCATGGATCGAACCGGCGGCCCACTGAGCGCATGCTTCCAATTCTTCAGCGGCATTGGACGCCGTGACGACCTTTGCGTCAGCATCGAGATGCCAGTGAAGATCAGCCACATCGCCGCCGCAATCCACGAGTACTGTTTTCATGTTCAGTTGCGCAGGAGTCAGCCGGTCGAAACCGTTCCAGAGCACGGCGGGTGGGCACGGCAGCCGCCGATCGGAGATTGCGGATGTAACTGCCTGGGCAAGACGAGCCATGCAAAGCCAGTGATTACGCCCACACCGTCTTTCCATCTCAAGCGCCCAGATGCGGAACAGTTCCGGTTCCTGTGTCGTGTTTTCCCAGGCTCCATGCCGGAGTGCGTCGAGGGCGTCGTGACTTCCGAGTAGACCGTACGCTGAGCGGGCAAGTGGCGCCACTTCTGCGGGTGCGATGAGCAAGCGGTTCTGAATGGAAGGACCGACGATATCTGCCCAGAGCAGATCTTCCTGAAACGAGGAGAGCAGCACGCGGCTTTCTGACCCGGTCAGAAGAAGACGGTGCCATTGTGATTGAAGCCAGGCTTGCCAATCCAGGATGAGCGGGGTACGCCAGGCTTGATGGCCTTCGTTGGCGATTCGATTTTCTCCATACGCGAGAGAGAGGTAGCGGGCGGAGCGCGCATTGGCGCAGAGTACCAGGCCGCCACGGTCGAGCGTGTCCATCACTCGATTCAGCACCTGGTTCGGCACCTGCCGGGAAGAACGCATACGAGAGTGTAACCGGCCCGCAGATCCGCTGACTTCAGGCAAAAGAGATGCTTGTGGAAGACAGCGCCGGATGCAAGCCGCGTATCATCCGGTGCATTTCCATAGCGGTGGCGGCGTTGCGCAGGCGCGTTTTCGTGGAGAATGAAGGAAGGCATGAAGAGTACAGGTTGGGAAGCTGAAGAACATTCAGAAGCTGTACTGCAGCGGCTGAAGCCGGATCGATTGACACAGGCGGCGGCACGGCTCAGGGCGTGCTTCTCGCGAACAAGGGCAGCACAGCTGCTTGTACTTGCGTGCATCGGAATGGCGTTGAGCGGCATGGCGGGCCTGATCGGCTGCGGGCGCCACACCAAGGCGACGGCTTCTGAACAGAACGGCGATGCCAAGAGCTACCACATGCGTGGAATTATCGTCGCTACCGATGCGGCGAAGGGTGAAGTACAGGTCAACTCCGAGGCGATCCCGGGCTTCATGGGTGCGATGGTCATGCCTTACAAGTTGAAGGATCCGGGCATCATCCAGGATTTGCATGCGGGCGATCATCTGACAGCAACCCTGCTCGTATCCGATAGCGATGCGCTGCTCGATCAGATTGTCATCACCGGCCAGGCAAAGCCGGACTACAAGCCAGATGCGAATTACCATGTTCCAACTACCGGGGACGATGTTCCTGACTTCTCCTTTACCAACCAGGATGCGAAGCAGATTGACCTGCGCAGCTTTCGCGGCAAGACTCTGCTGATCACGTTTATCTACACGCGCTGCCCGCTTGCCGACTACTGTCCGCGTATGACCAAGAACTTTGCGGCGATCGACAAGCAGTTGAAGGCTGACCAGGGTCTTTATTCGAAGACTCATCTCTTAAGCATCAGCTTTGACCCTGCCTATGATTCATCCAGCGTGTTGCGGAGCTATGGTCGCGCCTATATCGACGATTTTGAGGAGAAGGACTTTCGCCACTGGGATTTTGCCGCGCCCAGCAAGGCGGAACTGCCACGGGTGCTGCAGTACTTCGATGTGGGGGCAACGCCGGAGAAGAACAAGACGATCACCCATTCGCTATCGACCGTGCTGATTGGCCCAGACGGTAAGGTGGCAGCGTGGTACCCCACCAATGAATGGACCGTGGAGGAAGTAATGCACGACACAAAGACTGCTTCAGAGGGCAAGCCGTCATGATCCTGATCATTATGGGAGTAACAGGAACAGGGAAGACGACTGTTGGTCACCTGCTGGTTGCGAAGACCGGATGGGAGTTCGCCGAGGGAGACGATTTTCATTCGAAGAGCAATGTGGAGAAGATGCAGGCAGGGACGCCCCTCACCGATGCTGACAGGGCACCGTGGCTGGCGAGCCTGCATGATCTGATCATGGACTGGCACAATCGCGGTGTGAATGCCGTGCTTACCTGTTCGGCGCTGAAGCAGCAGTATCGTGACACGCTGTCGGCGGGTCTGAGCGCGGCGGAGATCCGGTTCGTGGTGCTGGAAGCTCCGAAAGAAGTGCTGGAGGAGAGACTCAGCAGGCGGAAGGGACACTTCATGAATCCGAAGCTCCTCGACAGTCAGCTAGCCACGCTGGAAGATCCGAAGGATGCACTGCATATCTCTGTCGATCGTTCCCCCGAGGCGGCGGTTGGCGAGATTCTGAAGGATCTTGGGATCGACATAGCTCCTGCTGCCTCCGCCGGTTGAGGGCACCTTGCAGCAGCCGTCGGGAAGACAACGCTACAGCTACTTTTGGAAGGCGCGGATCAAAGGTGTGCCGTCAGCTATCCTAGAGAGGTGCCCCGGCTGGTTGTTGATGAATCTTTGAGAGCCGTGGCGGCTGGAGTCTTTTCCTACATGGCAAGAGTAACGATTCTGTTTGGCGTTCTGCTGATTCTTCTTGGTCTGGCCGGCTATCTCGGCACCGGGCACGTGCACCCGACTGCGCTGATTCCTTCAGGCTTTGGTCTGCTGCTTGCCATTCTCGGCCTGCTTGCCAACACCGAAGAGACGCGACGTCGCATGCTGTTCATGCACATCGCCGTGACGCTGGGACTGCTGGGTTTTCTGGCAACGGCTGCAGCAATCTTTCAGTATGTGCAGTTGCTGCAAGGCAGGAGTTTTCCGTTCCCCGCGGCGGTGGAGAGTAAGGCTGCGATGTCCATACTCTGCCTGACATTTGTTCTTTTGTGCGTGCGTTCGTTTATAGCGGCCAGACGGTCGCGGGCTTAGCTGCTGATGAGACCAGGAACCAACGCCGGCAATCTTACTTCCCGTGCTGAGAAGACGCGGACTCGGCCCTCTCCGGGGAGCCTGGATGCGAAGTCGGAAGGAAAGAAGGCGGCCACGCTGAGGAGCCAGCTTCCGGCTGTGCTCAAGCTGCTCAAGCCACGCAGAAACCTGCTGCTTCTTGGCTTTGGCCTGATGATTATCAACCGGGTGTCGGGGCTGGTTCTGCCTGTTTCTACCCGCTTCTTCGTCGATACGGTTCTGGACAAAGGGCAGGGCGGTCAGCTGCTGCGACTGATCGGCCTGGTGCTGGGGGCGACTCTCATCCAGGCGGCCACTTCCTTCGCGCTGACGCAGTCGCTGTCTGTCGCCGCGCAGCGTCTCATCGCTGACCTGCGCAAACAGGTGCAGCAGCATGTGAGCCGCCTTCCGGTGTCGTTTTATGATGCGAATCGCACCGGCAATCTCGTCTCGCGCATCATGTCGGACGTGGAGGGAGTGCGTAACCTGCTCGGCACCGGCCTGGTGGATTTTGTCGGCGGCATCATCACGGCGGTTGCTGTCTTCTTCCTGTTATTGCGGATCAGTGCGCAGATCACGCTGATTATTGCAGCCGGCATGCTGCTGTTTACCTTTCTGCTGCAGAAGGTGTTTCGGGTGCTTCGTCCCATGTTCCGGGAGCGGAGTCGCATCAATGCAGAGGTTACCGGACGGCTTACCGAGTCAATCGGCGGCGTTCGCGTAGTGAAGGGATATCACGCGGAAGGCAGAGAGACCTCGGTATTCTCGGGGGGGATCGATCAGATTCTTGCGAATGTGATGAAGTCGCTGACCATCACCTCCATGCTGTCGCTCACATCGACTTCGGTGGTTGGGCTGGCCGGCTCACTGGTGATGTTCTTCGGTGGACGGCAGGTGCTGGCTCACCATATGACGAAGGGGCAGTATTTCGAGTACACACTCCTGCTGGCTTTCCTGGTGGCCCCGGTCTTCCAGGTGGTGAACGTGGGAACGCAACTTACCGAGGCGATCGCCGGGCTGGACCGGACGGGCGAAATTCTGAGTGAGCGGGAAGAATATGCCGATCCCCGACGCACGCATATTCTTCCGGACGATTATGCCGGCGTGCGTGGCGACATACGCTTCGACCATGTCTACTTTGCGTACGAGAAAGACAAGCCGGTGCTGAAGGATGTTTCCTTCGAGTCGCCGCCGGGGACAGTGACGGCGCTGGTGGGGTCATCCGGATCAGGCAAGAGCACTATCATCAGCCTGGTCTGCGCCTTCCATACTCCGGATGAGGGCAGGATCCTGCTGGATGGCGTGGACCTTACCACGCTTGAGCTCAACAGCTATCGCAGTCTGCTTGGTGTGGTGCTGCAGGAGTCATTCCTGTTTGACGGCAGTATCCGTGACAATGTGATCTTTTCAAAGCCGGAAGCGAGCGACGAGCAGTTCCTGCATGCCTGCCGGGTGGCGCGAGTGGACGAGTTTGCAGAACGGTTTCCGGAGAAGTACGACACCATCGTCGGGGAGCGCGGCGTGAAGCTATCGGGCGGGCAGCGACAGCGCCTGTCGATTGCGCGTGCGATCCTTGCGGATCCTCGCATCCTGATCCTGGATGAAGCGACCTCGTCTCTGGATTCCGAGTCGGAGTCGATGATCCAGGAAGGACTCAACTACCTGATGCAGGGGCGAACGACGTTCGTGATTGCGCATCGCCTATCCACGATTCGTCGTGCGGACCAGATCCTGGTGGTTGAGGCTGGTCAGATTGTGGAACGAGGAAGCCATGAAGTGCTTTACGATCTGCAGGGCCGCTATCGCGACCTGTATGACCGGCAGCATGGTCTGGATGCGAACCGCTTCTTGGCGCCGGGAGAGGGTGACACCGTGCTGGAGGCAACGAAGTAACGCAGCTATAGCGGGGCGGTTTGCGTTAGCCGCCGGCCAGAATAATCGGCATGGTAGGCGTGGACGCGCCGCCGGCATTCTCGATGGTGACGCCGAATGCCTTGGCGGGAATGCCGGAGGGCAGTTTCGGCAGCACAACACTCGCATAGCCGGCCTGGTCAGGCTGGAAAGTTCCGGCGGCAACCGGAGCCTTTCCGTCAGCCGGGATTACCCACAGCTCGTACGTCTTGCCTTTTTCCAGTGGTTTCAGGTTATTCGCCTGGAACAACAGGGAACCGCGATCGGCGAGGTAAATAGCCTGACCGGTTGGTTCCGCAGCATGCTTGGTGGCCGTGAGCGTAACTCTCTGCGCATGGGGCGAGTTCAAAGCGTCGACGATCTGCTGAGCATGCGAGGCTTTCGACGACACAGTGTTGAGCAGCGCAGACTCCGCGCCAACCGTGTCGTTCAGATTCTTGTTTTCTATACTTAACGTGACGGCGAAGATGCTCGCGGCCGCCGCAATAGCCCACGGAACGATGATCGGCCACCTGGAGCGACGAGGCTGGACGGGCCTGTCAAACGGAATGACATCCGACGAGGCTTTTTCCGTGATACCTCCAAGTACCGGTCGTGACGGCGTGGTTGCGGCAGATGAAGCGACACGCGCCATAAAGCGCTGTTCAGCTCCAGCGGGCAGTGGCGCCTGGTCCACGGAAAATGCCACAAGTGCCATGTCGCCGCGGGATTCTGCAACTGCCCGGGAGCACTGCTCGCAACCATGGAGATGTCTGGCGACGGCTGCTGCTTCATCCGGCTCGAGTGCATGCAGGGCGTACAGAGTCAGATCGTCAGCGTCAATGTGTTTGATATCTGTCATGCCTCGAGCTCCTTTCTTAGACTTAGCAGCGCCAACCGTATACGCGTTTTGACCGTACCTAGTGGATCCCCGGTCTTCGCCGCAATTTCTGTGTGGCTCAGACCCTCGAAAAACGCCATCTCTATCGACTTCTGTTGTTCCGGCGGGAGGCCAAGCATGTAGCCCCGCACCTTCGAAATCATCGTATTTCGCTCCGCTTCCGAAGCGAGGTTCTGTGGTGACGCGAGGATCACGTCTTCCACGGAATCGGTAGGCTTCCTTCTACGAAGTGCGTCGATCGATCGATTTCGAGCTACCACTACTAACCAGGCGCCGAGTGATCCTCGACCCTGAACGAACGAATCTGAACTTCTCCAAAGCTGGAAGAGGATTTCCTGCATGACATCCTCAGCCTGGCCCGGATCGCGAAGGATACGCAGCGCGACTGAGAAGATCGCGCCACCATACCTTCGGAAGATCACTGCCATTGCATCCTGATCGCCGCTCCTGACGCGCTGAAGCAGCTCGCTATCTTCCAGTGCTGCACCTGGGGCGCCAACTGGAAATGCTGCCCCCTCACTGGAATAGGAACGTGCTGGAGGCTGAATCGGATTGGTGGGAGAGTCAGACATTCTTGGTGGCTTCGCCATTCTACCCAGACATGACGAATTGTGCATCTACAGCACCGTCAACAAAGAGGAAGGAGAGGTGTGCGTATGCTGTGAAGGTGAGATGCAGTACAGCGGAAGGTAATGAAAGAAAGATTAGACAAGTTACTCCTGGTGCGCGGGTTAGTACCATCCAGAGAGCGTGCCCAGGCTCTCATCCTTGCAGGCAGAGTGCTTGTGAATGAGCAGAAGATCGAGAAGACCGGCACGCAGGTTGAATCCACGGTATCCATTCGGATCCTGGGGGAAGAACAGCGATTCGTCAGCCGTGGTGGATTCAAGTTGCAGCATGCGCTGGAGGCATGGTCAATCTCATTGGAGGGCCGGCATTGTGTCGATGTCGGCACGTCCACGGGAGGCTTTGTCGACTGCATGCTTCAGCATGGCGCGAGCTCTGTACTGGCAATTGATACCGGCTATGGGCAGATCGCACATTCCCTGCGCGTGGATTCCCGCGTAAGCCTGATGGAGCGGACGAATGCGCGGCATCTCGAACCAGCAGAGCTGCCTGCGAATCTCAGTTTCCTTTCGATGGATGTGTCGTTCATCTCGGCGACCCTGGTACTTCCTGCAGTCATAACTGCTGCGTTCCAACATCATCCTCGTTCCTGCCAGGCAGAAGCTGTGATCCTAGTGAAGCCCCAGTTTGAGGCTGGCAGAGAGCGGATCGGCAAAGGCGGGATTGTGCGTGATCCCGCGGCCCACCAACTCGCGGTGGAGCGAGTGAGGGAAGCAGTCGTCAAGCTGGGAGGAGAGAATGTGGAAGTGATCGCGTCGCCGATTGATGGTGCGGAGGGGAATCGCGAGTTTCTGTTACATTCTGTGTTCTCTTGACCTGTCAGTGCCGATGAGGGCCGCTGACCTCAGCAGTGTGGTCTTGAATCGTTGCGCGAGATGAACAATTCGGATGCGCCCGAAGTACACTTAGCAGGAATGCGAACGATCGCGATCATCTCCAAGCCACAGAAACCAGAACTTGCCTCCCTGCTTTCCGAGTTATCGATCTGGCTGCAGACGCACGGCTATGAGCCGATTATCGATCCTGTCAGCGGCAATTACATGCAGGCAGCGCGCATTGTTCCGCGGCACCTGATGCCGCAGGAGAAGCCTGAACTGGTGATTGTTCTGGGTGGCGATGGCACTTTGCTGGCCGCGGCGCGGGCTTTCGCCAAATCGGATGTGCCGATACTGAGCGTGAACCTGGGATCACTCGGGTTCCTCACGGAAGTTCGCCTCGCGGATCTTTACACTACCCTTGCCGGCTGGAAAGAGGGCTGCTGCAACATCGACCATCGCGCCATGCTGCACGGGGAGGTTATGCGCGACGGCAAGCTGTACCGGGAGTTCGAAGCATTGAACGATGTCGTCGTGGCAAAAGGAGCTATCGCCCGTATGGGTGACTTCAAGGTGTGCCTCAATACGCAGGTGGCTGCGTCCTTCCGAGCGGACGGCGTGATTGTCGCAACGCCGACAGGTTCCACGGCCTACAACCTGGCAGCCAATGGTCCGATTCTCTCCCCGGACGTAGATGCCATGGTGATCGCTCCCATCTGTCCACACCTGCTTACCCTGAGACCGATGGTGGTGCGCGGTGATGCCCGCATCCAGATCAGTATTGAGGGTGTTGCGGATCAGACCTTCCTGACGGTGGATGGTCAGGAGGCCGTACAGGTTCGAGTAGGGGATGAGATGTTGTGCCGTAAATCCGTGCACGAATTGAAGTTGGTGAGGATGGGTGATCTGGGATTCTTCAACGTGCTGAGGCAGAAGCTTAAGTGGGGAGAGCGGTAGCGTTGATCGTCAGCTTCCCGTGAGTTCATCGAGCAGGAGTTTGGCCTTAGTAGCGAGGCCGAAGGCGCCGTCGACGTCTCCATTTTTCAATGCCTGCTGAGCCCGGACCAGGAAGGTTCTGATTTCGGCGACTGTTTTTTTCTCTTCGTCGGAAAGTGCACGCTTCACGCTTTCGAGGCCGTCGTGAGTCGCCTTGATGAGGTCTTCGGTATGGTGGCTGGTCTCTGCAGCGTCTGCGGAGCTACCAGTTGTCAACTCGCCGATGGGTGAGGCTGTTGGTTTGGCACCTGACGCGGCGACTTGACTGGGTGTCTGTTTCTTCTCGGGCAGGCTGGCGGGGGGGACATCTGAGGAGGCGCCCTGCGAAGCCGAATTGCCGGCGGTTGCCGGGTTTCCGGAAGGGATATCTCCGCCCGGCTTTGGAGCTGCGGGCGAGCTGCTCTTTGCTGTGGAGGGCGTCTGCTTCGTCGTCCTGGGATGCCTGGGTTTCTGGGCGACCGGCTCCGGAGCGGGTACGACGGGCAAGCCTGCAGTGGTGGGCAGACTTGGGAGATGCGGGTTGTTCTCGCTCATCTCAGGGGAATAGAGCGGCGTCTGGCTCAGTTCCGGCGGTGCGGGCTGGGGTGGAGGTGCGGACGCAGTTTTGCGATGGAAGGGCCCCGAGGCACAACCTGTCAGTGCT
>CAZZUX010000050.1:0-26050 GCA_964657395.1 uncultured Ktedonobacteraceae bacterium | reverse complement strand
CTGCGCGACAACGTAGCCATCGTGCTCCAGCATATCGAGATGGTAGTCGTGAACAACGCGGTCGAGCTCGGCATCAGCCCAGGCGTGCACGGCGGGAACACCGATGTCCATGGTGCTGCCTTTGAAGATTTCTTCAGGTTTCCAGCCTGCTGGTGGATCCGTGGTAAGCCATGGACGGACGTTAGGATTTTCGACGTAGAGCGCGGCGTTCTGCTCGCGCGCGGCCAAGGCCCAATCCATCCACAAGCCGAACCTGAGGCCGTGATCGTGCGCGTAGTCAGCGATGGGTGAGAGGCCATCCGGAAACTTAGCAGGGTCCGGCAGCCAGTCGCCGACCCCGCGGAACCAGCCTGCGTCCAGGTGAAACATTTCGAAGCCGAGTTCGGCTGAGTCGCGGATCATACGGCGGGCCTGATCCGCAGTGATGGCCATGCCGCTGCCCCAACTGTTATTCACGACCAGTGGATACTGAGGATCGTGCAAAGTGGCGGGATTGTTTAGGGTGGTGCGAATCCAGTGATGCAGTGTGTTTGCTGACCCATCTGTGCCGTCATGGAAAGTGCCGAGAAAGATGGTAGGTGTCTCGAATATCTCGCCGGGCGCAAGATGCGTGAGATATGGACCGGGCTCGGGATTGAGACCGGCGGTCAAGTGCAGCGATTGCTGATGACGAGCCAGGTGGATGCGGGTGCGTCCGCTGAATTCAATTCCAAGGTAGAAGCCGCTTCCCTGCTTGCCGGGTTGGCCAATGAGTACGTAGGGGATCATCTCACGCTGCATGCCAGGTGGCGGATGAGCATAGGTACTTGCAGCCCCCGTCCAATCGTAGTTGTTACTGATACGTTTAAGATGAATGCCTTCGCCGGATGGTCCGCCCGCGCCTTTCTCGATCCAGAAATGATGCAGGACCAGCTTTGATGGGACGCTCCAGGTAGTCTGAAGGCTGTCCTGTAGCGGCAGATAGACATCCTGATCGCTAGTGTTCTGAATGCGGATCGTGTGTTCGATCGGGCCGGGTTGCCCCGCTTCGCCGCGGGTGCGCCACTCGGATGTCAGGCGCAGGTGTACGTGGCTGGAAGGTACCACATCATAAACAATACGAACAATCGCTTCATCTGCGCTGCTGGCGTCCGGATTCCAGTTCCAGCGCAACGGCTGCGCTTGATCAGCGATCGTTGCGGATTTGATGAGGGGTTCATCAGCAAGGGATTGCCAGCAGTTTCCCTGACCGGAGCAGAGTGTTGCGAGGTGAGGGGCATGCGGGTCTGCCACGATAGTGATGGCTGTATCTGCAGTGTGCAGTGTGAGTTTCGCCCTGGTGGCTGCGTGCATGCCGGCAAGAAAGACAAGAGGGCAAACGGCGATGAAGGCCAGCCTCCACTTCAACCCAGATTGTTCAGTAGTGTGAATGCTCAGGTGTCGAGACGCCATCCTTTTAACGACTATAGGCTAGTAAAGTGATCATGAGTGAAGATGAGAGTCATTCTCCATATCCTTTTGCTGCTGGCACTTACTGCTGCGCTGAGAACGGCCGCCGCACAGGTTGCGCCGAGCGCATCTGACGGATCAACCGCCCGGACAGATCTGGCAGAGCGCGAACAGCGTTTGCGAACTTACCTTAAAACGCAAGCGGACGCGGCGGATGCGCGCTATTTGCTGGCCTACACATTGTTTCGTGAAGACAAGGCGAAGGATTCGCTTGCCGAGTATACGCGGGCCGCGAAGTTGCGGGCTCCAACGGCGAAGGATCTGCAGACCGTCGCTCTCGATTACGTGCTGCTCAATGACTACACCGATGCAGACAAGTGGATGTCCCGTTCTGTGACAGAACAGCCGGACTCGACGGAGGCCTGGTATCAGCTTGGACGGATCAAGTACACGGAGAATCGTTTCACGGAAGCTCTGACCTGTTTTCAGAAGGCCTTGAGTTTTGAGCCTCGCAATGTGAAGGCCGAGAACAATCTTGGATTGACACTGGAGGGGTTGAACCGAACAGATGAGGCAGTCACTGCGTACAGGAACGCGCTGACGTGGCAGAAGGATTCATCGAACCCGAGCGAGCAGCCGATGCTGAACCTGGCGATCGTGTTGACAGATCGGCAGCAGTTCGCTGAAGCGTTGACGCTGGCGCTTGCGGCTGATCATGTCGCTCCACGTGACCCGAAAATCAGTGAGCAGTTGGGGAGAATTTATTTCCAGACGGGCGAGTTGCAGAAGGCAGAGGATGCCTTTATGAAAGCGTCGTCGCTGGCTCCGGACAAGGCAGCGATCCATTTCGAGCTTGCAAGAGTTTACAGAAAAGAAGGCAAAGCCGAGCTCGCCAGGAAAGAATCGGATCGCGTTGCCGCGCTGAGTGGAACCAAGTCGACACCGGGGCAGCCTTAGTTGATGGTCAGCGTCCTGTGGGTGCCGTAATCGCTCCGGAGGAAAACACGATGTGTCCCTGGAACAGCGTCATAGCGCAGTGCAGATCTTTCAGTTTTTCAGTTGGAATGCTGTACATATCTTCATTCCACACGGCGATGTCGGCATCCTTCCCTGCTTCAATAGAACCGGTGCGCTGCTCAATGAACAACTGGCGCGCCGCCCACGCTGTGTAGGAGCGCAGAGCAGTGTGGACGTCGACAGACTCTTTACCTCCGAACGGATTGTGGCCGTAGATACCTTGCAGCGGCTGCCGAGCAACAGAGGCCCAGATGCCGTAACGCGCCGGGAGCGGAGTGACGAGGTAGTCGGATCCACCCGCCCATAGTACGTGCTGATGAAGATAGGTAGAAAAAGGATTGAGGCGCAGAGAACGCTGTGGCCCAAAGTTCCCGGCGTAGGTATCACCGATCCACCATGCGAAGGGCGCCTGCGATTCGGGGTAGCCGGCGTCGTATCGTGATTGCATCTCGGCCATGGCAGCAATTGCGTGATCCGTGGGAATGTTGGCGTGGATCACGCTGTGCCGCAGGCCATTTGTCGGCTTTTGCGCAAGAGCAAGCGCATAGGTGTCGACTACCCAATCGATCGCACGATCACCAATTGCATGCGTTCCGACGTTGTAGCCGGCATTGTGGAAGAGCAGAACTTCCTTCCGGTAGATGTCTGGATTTGTGGCTGGATAGCCGTGATTGCCAGAATCAACTTGTGTTAGATTTTTGTTCCAGTCCTGATAGAGCCAAGCGGTTCGCGCGCCGCCGCTTCCATCCATGTAAAGCTTAGCTCCGCAGGAAAGCAGCCTGCCATTGCCCAGAGATTGTGGGGCTTTCGGTAGTGACTGCAAGGTCTTCAGCGTGGCAGCGGCAGAGTCCATGGTCACGCCTGCATGCCATAGCACGCAGACATGCTCGTTTAGTTTTCCTTCTCTTAGGAGTGACGCATAGGCGTCCCAGACCTGTTGATGGATGTCGGCATCCTTGACTGCAGTCATGCCTTCGCGATGCAGCTGGGCCTGTGCTTCGAGGACGCCCTTCTTCTCCTGATCCAATGTTGTAGGTGGATCGAGAGAGGCGACAGCATCCATGGCAGCTTCTTTCAGAACGCCGGTGAGAGCGCCGTTTGTATCGCGATCGATGGTGCCGGCAGGAGGGTTGGCGGTAGTCGCTGTAATGTGTGCGAGACGCAGAGCTGCGGTATTGGCAACGCCATAATGACCGGTTGTATGAACCAGCCAGACGGGATTGTGGGGCGAGATGTCATCGAGATCTGAAGCGTAGATATAGCGCAATTCCTTCAACTTGCCTTCGTCCCAGCCATCGCCGGTAAGCCAATCCCCCGGCTTGACTGTCTTTATTTTTGCCTGAACCAGCGTGCGAACTTCGGAGATACTCCTTACCTGGCTGAGATTGACGTTATAGAGCTCGCTGGTGCCGCCATCTGCGAAGTGACCATGAGCATCGATGAGGCCCGGAGTGGCTGTGCGGCCATGCAGGTCGATGACCCGTGTAGATGCACCGGCGAGCTTTAGAACTTCCAGATCCGAGCCGACCTGCATTATCTTTCCATCATGAATGGCGACGGCTTCGGCGATGGAATCGGCAGAGTTCACGGTAATGATTTTTCCGTGCGCGAGGATCATATCCGGAGGCCGCGAGGTCTGAGCGTAAAGCCGGGAAGAAGCAAGTAGTAAAAGGAGAATGAAGGCTTGAAGCTTCATAGATGTCGTCTTTGTTTGAGACATTCTCAGCTGAGAACAGCTATGCACCATAAAGGAAAGGCCCACGCCAGGTAAGCCGCGGGCCAGGGTTAGTCAAAGTGAGTTAGAACTCAAGCTTAAGGGAAAGCTGCCCTGTGCGGTTGCCTCCAAAGTCAGAGCCGCGGGACTGGGTAATCTGGCCGAAGTTTGATTGGCTTATATCGATCTGGGGATCGGCGAGGTTGGGATGATTAAGCACGTTGGTAAAGGTAGCTTCTCCGCGAAGACGTACGCCTTCCACGATGGGAATTGATTTACTCACACCCGACGAGAGGCTGACTGTTCCCGGCCCTACCAGGTCGCCGACATGTTCAGTGCCGAAGCGCCCGATGGGGAGAGAGCCGACACCTACGTTGCAAGGCGTTGAGCCTGTGGGCGTCGGATCGAGTGAAGCGTAGCCGGTCTGCCCGGGGCACGCGAAGGCATTGTTATTGAACCAGTGATTGCGGTCATGGCTGCTGTTGTTGCCATTGGCGACGCGGTCGGGACGCTGAGCGGCGCCGCCAAGTGGACCGGAACCTGTGCCGGAAGGATCGATGTCGTAGTTAGGCAGATAGGCGGTGAGGAAGGTTCCGCTTTGATAAAGGAAAATATTGCTGACCTGCCAGCCGCCAACTGCAAGATCTTCCAGGCGATTCATGTTGGAGCCGATTTTCTTTCCGCGACCTACCGGTAATTCAAAGATAGCCGTCGACAACCAGCGATGGCGGCGGGTTGCGGAGACGTTACCGTAATCCTCGTGCCGATTGTAGGTATCAGACGGGCTGTATCCACCCTGCTCGTCGACAAAGCCAGCACCGTTGAAGTTGTTATAAGTGCCCTGATTGTCGGAGAGATTCTTCGCGTAGGTGTATGCGGAATCGAAGGAAAGTCCGTTAGTCATCCGGTGAGAGATTTCAGCCTGCACGGAATGATAGTCCGCCTGAGCAGAAGTACTGCGGTCCGTGATTTCGTAGAAGTTCGGAAAAGGAAAGGCTGTCCTCGGCTGGTTCGTTGCAATGACTGTAGACGAGTTGTGTAGCTGGTTAAACTGCGGCTGCCAGACCAGGTGCCAGGTATGCAGACCTACATATGAAATGCGCGCACCTATGTTATGGCCGAAATCGTGGTCAATGGAAAGATCGCTTTGCAGCGAATATGGATCATGCCAATTGGTATCGATGGCACTATAAAAATAGAGGCTGCCATAGTCCGGAACAAACTGGCTAGTGTTGGTGGTGGTATTCGGGAATGAGAATCCGGGGCCTGTCGCCGAATAGCTGTTAGTAAATGTTTGAAAGTTCGATTGTAGGGTCTGCGTAATCGCGTAGAAAAGTGCGCCGGTCGTGGTGATGTTGTAGTAGCCGGCGCCTCCCCGGATGGCTGTCTTTTCGTTGCCGAACGGACGGTAGGCAAAACCAAAGCGGGGTTCGAACCTCAGGGTCGGAGCATGCCGAAGTCCTGTAGGGAGGCCAGCCTGTGTGTTGGTGACCACAGGTGTACAAGGAGCGCCGTTGACAACTGCGTTGGTGGCGAATGGATTGTTAACGCCTGCCGTGTCGCAGGCATTTACGTTGGCAAGCTCTTCAACAGAGAGGGTACTGGCATGCCCTGCCGGGTAGATAAGACGTCCAGAGAGCGGTACGGAAGGATCGAAGTTTCCGGTGAGTCCGTTAGTTGCTGCGAGTGGCGGATGGAACTCATATCGGAGCCCGAAGGTAAGATTCAGGTTCGATGTAGCTTTCCAGTTGTCCTGCGCATAGAAGGCATAGGAATTGGATGTGCCATCATTGTCCTGGCTGATCGTGTCGGTCTGCGATTGATAGGGTACACCAGTCAGGAAGTCTGCGAACTCCTGGCCGGTCGCCGAGTTGGTGCCTGGAGTTCCAGTGTTGAAGTAGAAGTTTCCGTAGTTAATGGAGGGAGTGGAACCTCCGGCTTCTGTGAAGGCGACGATGTGGCGGAGGTCTGTACCGAACCGCAGGGAGTGTGGGCCTACCTGGTAGCTCACGTTATCTACGTATTGGAAGATACGCGACTGTTCCTGGAATCCCAGACGGGAACCGATGGATTGAATTTGTTGAAATCCAAGATGCGGGAGTCCGTTGAAGAATGCGGGTGTGATCCCATTGAGGCCGGTCGAGGTAGTAAATGCCGGACCATTGAAAGGATTGCTGTTTCCATCGCGTTCGAGAGTGAATCCGAAACGAAACTCATTGGCGAGACGCTGTGTCACGGCGTAGTTGAAGCTGGTTGCGAAGATGCGGTACTGCCCATAGGCGGTACTGTAGGGAAGCGCGAGATCGACTGGCTGAGTCTGATCGACATTCTTGAAAGTGTAGCGGGCGAACAGAGAGGCACGCTGCCCGAAGTTGCGATCGCCTCGCAGGTCGAATTGATTTGAGCTGATGTCGTCGCGGCGCGTGCTGAGATAGTTATAACCGGTGTCTGCGATCGCAGCTTGAAGCGAGAGATTGGCATCTACGTTCGGGTCTGGATAGAGAGCCAGAAAAGGCGCTGAAGCAGGATTGATAGGAACGATGTTGCTGCCGTAAGTACCACCCGTGAATGGGTTGGTGAGGGGTGTCGTTACCTCTTGCGAGAAGTTCCCCTGTTTCATCAAGGTAGTCGGCACCTTAGCCTGGAGCACATTGGATTGGGGATAGCGCAAACCTTCGTAGGCGCCGAAGAAGAACGTTTTATCACGGCCGTTGTAAAGGTGAGGAATAACAACCGGGCCTCCGACGCTGCCACCGAAGTCATTTGCTACCTTGTGGGGCTTGTTCGCCTTGTCTGAACCAAACGGGATCGCATCGAGGAACTGGTTTTGCAGATACTCATAGGCGGAGCCGTGCAGGCGATTGCTACCGCTTTTGGTGACAGTGGTGATCTCACCAGGCTGTCCATATTCAGCATTATTGTTGACACCGTCCACCCGGATATCCGAGATAGATTCAGCGGAAGGAAACGCATCTGCCTGAATATTGTTGTTTGTCTGATTCTGCGCAGAAATGCCATCGACGGTCGTTTCAGTCTGCGAAGGCAAACCACCTTGTATTGAGAAACGAAGGCTTGGTGAAGGATGAGTAGATGGTGACGGAGGATAGCTCGCGGTATCCGGTTGCACACCAGGCAAGGTTTGAACCACGTTGATCGGCGATGTTGATCCGGCACCACGATAATTTGCTGGAAGGTCTAATACATCTCGAGGGGTAAGAGCTGCGGAAATTTGAGCCGTGTCAGTCTCAATCACACCAGCATCAGAAGCGTTGACGGTGACTGTCTGCGCGCTGCTACTGACACCAAGTGTCACATCGTATCGCAATTGTTGACGTGCAATGAGGGTAATCCCCTTGCCCTCATTAGCCGCAAAGCCGGAGGCACTTGTTGTGATGTCATAGGTTCCCTCCTCTACATTGACTACGGTATAGCTTCCTGAAGCGTCGGCCGTCACGGTCCGATCGGTATTCGTCTCCTGCCGATGAAGAACCAGCCGGGCTTTAGGAATCACGGCACCTGAAGAGTCCCGTACGGAACCGGTGATGCTTCCGAGGACCGACTGGGCACCGGCACCAGGCCCGCATATCGTGAGAACGAGAGCAACGCCAGAGGTAATACCGAGGATTGCGAGCTGCGGGAATAAACGGGTAGATCTCATGAAATGCCTCTCAAGATAGAACTTCACGGCTGCTTATGGGTCATGGTGCGTGATGCCAGTGAAAGCACTGAAAAGAATCGGTAATCCGTAATTGCTAATTGCTTGCGACTTCGTGGTGAATCTTGAACGGCTTCACGACTCGAGTTACGGCACCGCTTGGACTTGGATTGTCCGGATCGACAGTGAAGTGGACGGCAAGCTGATAAGCAAGAAGCTGCATGAACGGGATTTCGAAAGGAGTTCGAAGGTAATCAGGAAGGTCAAAAGAGCTAGCTTGTACGAACCAGTCGTATTGCCAGCCTGCAGGGTCACCAATCACTAGAATGATTTTTCCGAGGCTCTGAGACCTTAAGGTTTCGATTACGTCCCTTTCGTAGCTCTGCTTGTGTTTGTCAGAGGAAATGAAGCAAATGATCAGAGTATTCTCGCGGATGAAGGATTGGGGGCCATGCCTGACTCCCAAGAATGATTCCGAAATTGCAAGAACTCTTCCCGCGGTCAGTTCTATTACCTTCAGCGATGCTTCTTGCGTAAGCGCATGCATTGTGGAGGACAATGCCACGACGCGATCGGTGTCTGAATCGGCAATCAGCCGTGCGAGATCATTCATGCTCGCGAGGTTCCTCGACACACGGTCACAGATAACAGGCAGCCGAGCCGATAGCTCGTGCTCATGGCGCAGGCTCAATCCGCAGATCGCCAGGTTTGAGAATGATGATGTCATGGCCAGGCTGCGATCATTTGTCGCTGGATTAAGGCATAACACGCTGATACCAGGCATGCGTGCTAATTTGCCCTCTGCATTGCAGACGATCGCCAGATGCTCAATAAGAGGAGACACTTTTTTGATTCTCTCAACCACAGCCACACTTTCCGGGCTATCGCCAGATCGCGCGAAGGAGATCAGTAAACCTCCGCTGGTGAACCCAGGTACCGACTGATCGAGTTCATCTCTCGCCATCAGCAGAAGGTCGGTCGTGGGGATGGCGCGAGCGCCCGGCCACGCAGCGGCGACAGCAGATGCGGCGTAAGCCGATGTACCAGCGCCTGTGAGCACGACGGGAGTGCGACGAAGGTCGGACGAACGTTTAAAAGCCTTGCAGATTTCGAGGGTAGTAGGCCAGAGGGCGGGCTGCTGAGCTATCTCACAAGCGACAAGGCTTGCTCCAGGAAATGAAGGTTGCGTCGGCTTTCGCAAGCTAATGCTCTTTCTTGATTCGCAGGTTACTACTCGTGGCCACGGGGGCTAGAGGCATCCAGGCAACTTTCCTAAAGATCGCCACGGTATTCCACGCTTACGCGTGAGCCCAAATACAGAAATTCTGTCTGATCTTGTGGGAGCCACAGCGAGGTGATCCTTATCAATTTTGCTTAAGCCTGAGCGCTGAAACGCGTGGGGCAACTAGCGAAGAGTGCAACGGGGCACCGAACACCCACTCTGATGATTCTTGACAGTAAGCCAGATTTTCTGACCGCGCAAGGATTTTATGCAATCGCTTGCAGAAGAAGGCAGGATGAAAATCCGGGGGGAGAGACAGGCTTTTGGCCGTCCTGGCTATTTGGTAGAAGGAACGAGTCTGGCTGCTCCAGGTTTCTGGATGGGGGCGCCTGGAGCTGCCGCTGTCGACTTACGAACAACCAGCTCTGTGTCGATGGTGTAATCGGTACCCTTCAAACGCTTCAGCTTCAGCATGCGATCAAGTGCTTCGAAAGCGTCGATTCCAAGCTTTTCACGCGGCACGCGAATAGTGGTAAGCGGGGGTCGGGAAAGATAAGAGAAAGGAATGTCGTCGATGCCGACTACCGAGATATCTCTTGGGACATCGAGTCCGGCTTCCTCGAGAGCCATCATCGCGCCCATGGCTATCAAGTCGCTGCCGCAGAAGACGACGGTCGGCGACTCTTTTGCAGCGAGAATAGCTTGAACTGCAGAGGCACCCGCATCGAGATGATAGTCGCTATGAGTAACCGGATAGGGTTGAAGGCCGCGACGTCGCAGGCCGTCCACAAGAGCCTGCTTGATAGTAGATGCGGTGCGGTTCGTAGGAGGGCCGGCGATGACAGCGGCCCGACGATGTCCGAGCGCAGCGACATGCTCAATAGCTGCAGTGACCCCGCGCTTGTAGTTAATGCCTACATTGCTGACAAGGCGCCCTGCCGGCAACACGTTGGAGAGAACGACACCTATCCCTTCGTCGGTCAATGAGGAGACCATCTTCTCGTCGAACGATGAGGTCATGATAGCTACGCCCCGCACATCGTTTTCTATCAACTTCCGGACTGCAGACTGAATGCGCTTTTCGATGTACTCAGTATTAAGCAGAAGTACTTCGAAGCCGCGATCCCATGCGGCGGACTGAAAGCCTCGAATTACCTCAGAGAAGAACGGGTTCGCAATTTCGGAAATGACCAGGCCGAAGAGATCGCTCTTTCCAATTGCCAGTCGCCTGGCATGAACATTGCGGTGGTATTGCAGTTCCTCAACAACTGCCATAACGCGGCTGGCGGTCTTTGTAGAGATGAATGGGCTCTTGCTCAGCACACGGGATACGGTCGCCGGAGACACTCCTGCAAGCCTGGCAACATCGTTCATCGTATGGCCCATAACGTCTCCTTACCAGCGTTGCAGGACGGTACACTTGATATAGTTTCGGCCTAAGAGCTTCGAACTATGATCACTGTGTGCTCACAGCTGCGGAACACCGGTGCGTGGTATGCGGTGCGGGTGCGGAACGGGATAGCGGTGAGTTTCAAGAAAATCCTCTCGAACGATTGCATCACGGAAGGCCTCTGTGCCCCCTGGGGCCAAGGTTGAAAGAGCACCCGAAATGTTGCCGGCTCGCGCGCTGGTCAAGAGGTCGTTTCCGTTCAAGTAAGAACAAAGGAAACCAGCATCGAAGCTATCACCGGCGCCGATAGTATCGACCGGTTGAACAGTAAGTCCAGGGATATCCTGACTGGAGCCTTCGTGAACGACGCGACAACCTTGACGCCCTCGCTTCACGATGATTGTGGGCACCTTCTTCTCGATCTGTGCAACAGCTTCATCAAGGGAACAGCCTCCGGCCATGCGACAGATCTCACCTTCATTCGGAAGGAAAACGTCGACGTATGGAAGTATCTCATCGAGCGGCGGGCCCCACTTATCGGCGGGATCATCGTTGGTATCAAGGGAGATAGTCATTCCCGATTGCTTCAGCGAACTCAGCATCTTTGCAAGGTCTGGGTGCAGTCCGACCTGGAGGTAAAGAGAGGAAAGGTGAAAGTGTCGAGCCATGGCAAGGCCGGCGATATCGAGATGCCTGACTGTCAATTGGGAGATACTACCGAGCGAAGTGAGACTATGCCGTTCACTACCGTGTGGCAGGAGAATCGTGACACCCGTGGAGGTGGTGGGATCGACGATGGCTGCAGAAACATCAACACCAGCTTGCCGCAGACGATCCAGTGCGAGGCGTCCAAAATCGTCATCGCCGACCAACGTCGCGAAGCGGACCTTCAATCCAAGACAAGCAGCATTGTGAGCGACGATGCCGGATGAACTTCCCAGGGTAGAGACGAAGCTGGTGCCGATAAGATCTCTTTCGGTTTCCATGATTAATGGGAGACCGTAAAGAATCAGATCCAGGTTTAACTCACCTGCGATGGACAGGTCGAATGGTCGCTGATTTTCAGTAGGAATCAATCTCGTACCTTTGTTCCGTTCGATCAGATCCCAAGTCTAATGCCCAGGAATCCTGGAGCGTTGCTGAGCAATTAGAAATTCTTCGTCACTTGTTGCGCAAGGGCTTACTGTGCATGGTCGCGAGAGGATCGGGGCTGTCAGGCGGGGATAAGCAGACTTGAACGCGACACTTTTTGCGGCGATGTCGATCTCAAGCCATTGACCGTCTTCATAGGAAGTTAGAGGAACTACCTGCCTGGGATTGATGTGCATCCAGCGGACCATGTATGCCTTGGTATTTACGGCGCGGTAGGCAGCGACGTCCGCATATCGCAGGTCTTCCCCACTCATATCCTGGTCCACGCGCTCTTCTCCATGCCCTGCTTCATTGTCCTTAAGCCGGTCGGCCGTCGCCACAAAATAGAGGAGAGAACCAGGCTGTTCAGCAAGAACTCGCTTTGCGTGCAGGAGACATGGTAGTGCCTGATCTTCAACGCGCGCCGGGCGTTTCGCGTCCTTGTCGAAAGAGATTGCGCAAATCCTTGTGTAGCTATTCTGTGCAAGACTTAGGCCAGGAGTGATCATCCCCAGAAAAGCTACAGACAAAAGGAAGCGGAAGGGGCGCTTTCGCTTAGGGGTGACTTCGACCTTCCTCACTTCTTTTCCGATGAAATAGATTGTCGCGCCATGACTTCATAGGTCTTACCTTTCAGTACGGCAGTGACCAGCAACATGGTAGGCTGTCCATCCTTACGCGGATTGCCGGACACGATGATCTTGTCGCCCACTTTGGCGGTATCCTCATCCCATCCGCCATGATTAAACATGACGTTGGGACTTTGGCCTTCAACTCCCCAATGCTCCAATGGTGCGTTCGCGGATGCATTTTCCGGAACTCCATCGAAGTAGATGAAGCAGTGAGGATTAGCCCACACTATTTTGGTAATGACTCCGTGATAGGTCGCCAGTTTTGCAGTGTCAAACATCGCCGTGGAGTGATGCGCCCACGTAGGAACCGTGGATAGAAAAAGACCAATTATGAGCACTACGATGGCGGGACACTTGGTCTTCATTTTTTGTCTCCAGAGGGTTGAGCTTGAGCGGACGACCTGCTCGTAGCTGCGGATCGGCTGATATGTGGCGCGAAGCAGTTGTCTTCAGAAATCTCCTGCGTCGAACGAATGAAGTAGCGGGTGTAAGTAGCAGGGTGGAGGAGTACATCGGGGTCTGTTGCGGTTGCCTGGTACTTGAGTATCCGACCGTGATCAAGAAGACGTAGACGCTCGGTAAGACGAAGCTGCCTGCTATTCACAACACCGTCGTCGTTGAGCCAGGTTTTTCCTGTGAAGTGGATCGAATCGATGACCAGAGTGTCCTGATCCCAGTCCGCAACGGAATCGCCGTTCCACATCGGGCGCACCTTGCTGTAATCCTGCAGATGCTTTGTCCCGATGCCGATCGTTCGCACATGACCCCACGAACTCTTCTGGAATAACAGAACAAGTTTGTCAGGAGCATCTCGAAGGATTTCGAACTTCGTATCTAGCTGCGCCATCATGCGGAACGGGCCCAGAACCTGGCAAAGTTCCTTGGGATCTGCGGAATGCTGCACGCCGACACGCGTTTTTGCAGCCGCTGTCAGATCTAACGAGACTGGATCATCCTGCAAAAGGAAAGGAATGCCGGGCATGTTGGCTCCAGGTGGCAGTGCCTGATAGATTCCGAGTAACTGCGTTGCTTTCTGACTGTAAACAGGCGAGTTGATCTCAGCTATGAATGGCGATGCTGGTCGCGTTATAGCCAGAGCCATCACGATAACGGAAACTGATTGAATGGCGAGTTTTGAGAGCATTAACTTCATACCACTCAGCTACCTTCCTCTTCCGATTAGCAGCCTTCTTGAGGGACAGATCTAAGCGTTATTGTGGTGTTGCTGCCTCAGGAATCTTCTTCGCTTTTTGAACGAAGGGAGATGGATCTTCATTGCAGACCAATTCCATCATGTTGCGATCAGGACCTGCGCCGAGATGCGCTGCGTTATACTTCACGAAATATCGCTTGAGCTTGTAAGGAGCAGTCAGGGTGATTGGATCCGACACTTCATCTACTACCTCGAGATATCTGCCACCGGGAAGTAATCGCATGCGTTCGACCAGATGCAGCTCTGTTGAATGCCTTTCGCGATCGTCGCCCAGCCACGACTGGTCATTAAATCCTGCTGTTTCGATGACCAGCGTATCCCTTTCCCAATGTGCAACGGAGTGACCGTTCCAGGCAGGGGCCAGTTGTTCTGCGACTTTAGGTTTTAAATAGATTCTTCTTACTCCTTCCGTGTCTGCTTCTACTGGAATGAGAGTGATCTTTCCCGGCGATCCGAGCATGGCAAACCCGTAGCCATAATTGAGGAAAGGAAACCACCCCTCGGGATCGCAGAGGCTGCCGGGTGCGTCGTCATAGGAGGTAGCCTCCATTTTGGCTTTTCCCCATGGTGTAAGCAGAGAGTGGATAAGCGGATCGACTGCCTCATGAGACGGATCATCTTTCAACGTCCTGGCATCGTCGGGAATGACATCGAGAGACTCCAGACCATCCCAATCTCCAGCCCACTCTGCAGGCAGCGCATGGAAGCTGAGTGCGTTCTTCTGCATAGATTGCGCCTGAAGCTGGATAGCCAAAGCGAGGAAGAACGCGGCAGCTATCTTTGTGTTTCGAGTGCTCGCACGAGTTGCCATGGCGATCCTTTCCTGCGGAGCTCCAGCGCCGCTCGGATTGTGGTCGACATGGACCATGGTGAATGTTGATTGACTGGCTGCAGACATCGTAGTACAAGTTGTGCAAGCGCTTCCAAGAAATTTGCAGTGCGTCCTTTCCTTTCCAAACAAGACAGTACCCGGGCATGAATTAGGTTGACCGCGGAGATGAGCGAGTGCATCTGCTTGAGTTCTGCATTTGGCTGCAAAAAACATCGGTGGGTACTTCGGTCAGAACATCCTTGTGGCTTTTTCCGACTATCGAGTCTTTCCACATCCTGGGATTGGCCCTGCTTGTAGGCGCTGTCGTACGGCTGGATGCGAGACTTCTCGGATTCTATCCACAATCATCGGTGATAGAGACGGCACGCGGCGTGATGCCGTGGGTCCGCGCTGGTTTCGGCCTGGCGGTTGTAACAGGATCGCTTCTTTTCAGTTCGGAAGCGGAGGGGCTTTATACGAATCGTGCGTTTCGCCTGAAATTGTTCTTTCTGCTTCTACTGGGTTTGAACACGGCGGTGTACGAACTTCTGATACGGCGAAATATAGCTGACTGGAATGTCGGTAAACTTACACCTTTGAGCGCGAAGTGCACTGCAGTGCTTTCGCTGACGCTGTGGACCGGCGTGGTGATAGCAGGAAGGTGGATAGCGTATGCCTAATTGCAAGCTTTGCCGGGATCGATCAAGGCCGTCGCATGGAGATTCTATTGCTAAATAGCCGGAATGGTGGCGTCACAAGACGGGCCTTTCTCGCAGCGTCGTCTTCTTTTCTTGTCGCGTCAGGAATTGAAAGAGGCTGGGCCGCGAAGGTAAACCAGGGTCCGCGTCGCTTTGCGTATGTAGGGTCGGTAAGTGCTTCTAAGGCGGTACTGCCAGATTCGACAACAGGTGAAGGCGAGGGCATCTATATCTTTGAGGCTGATCTTACAACAGGTGAGCTTTACCGTAAGGGTGTTATGCCGAATGCCAGCAATCCCTGGTGGATTGCTGTTCATCCGAACGGCAATTTTCTTTACTCTGCGAACGAAATTTCCGGCACGGCAGGGGATACTTCAGGCTCTATCAGTGCTTACAGCATCGACCGCGCTACGGGAATGTTGACTCACCTTAGCACGGTAAGCTCGGGCGGTTCGCGCCCTGCTCACCTGAGCGTGCACCCTAGTGGAAGGTACGTCCTGGTAGCTAACTTCAGTGGAAACACGTTGGTCGTTTTGCCTATCGAGATTGATGGAAAGCTTGGAGCCCCAGCAGATATCAAGCGTGACGAAGGAACCATCGGGGCGAAGAAAGCTTCTAGCGCGCCGCCTGGAGGGATGCAGAGCAATGGCCATGACCGGCCCCGACCGCACATGATTCTCACTGACCCTGCAGGCAAATACGTGGTTAGCTCCGACCTTAGTATGGATGCATTGCTCGTGTGGAACTTCGATGTAGAAAGTGGACGGCTTAGTCTTACCGGCAACCCACCGGCCTTAGTCGGTAGCGGAGATGGCGCAAGACATTTTGCTTTCCACCCGAACGGAAAGATGCTGTTAAGCCTTCAGGAAGAAGGAGGGACGATAGTTTCCTTTGACTATGACGCGGCCACAGGCAGATTGACGCGGAGGCAGACTTTGTCGACGCTGCCGAGTGGATACAAGGGCAGCTTCTATGCGTCTGAGATTGTCGTCGCTCCAAGCGGTGATTATGTGTACACCGCAAACCGTCTTTACGACAGCATTGTCTGCTTCCGGATCTCCAAAGATGGCTCGCTGGGCAAGATCAGCGAAGATTGGGCTCACGGTGATTTCCCGAGACACCTGGCTATCAGTCCCACTGGCAAATTCATGTATGTCTGCAACCAGCGGAACGATGAAATCGCCACCTTCGCCATCAACGAGTCAACAGGCGCCCTCCGTTTCACGGGTCAGTTTACAGCTGCGGGGACACCAGCCATCCTTGCGTTTCTACCATAAGCCGGTCATCGCTCAGGTAAAACGTCAGCCTGAAAGACAAGCTCCCGCTATCAGTGTGCAGATGACTCCTATGACCTGCAGCCCGGTAATTGTTTCATGAAGCACGAACGGCACAAGCAGGATGACGACGAGAGGGTAAAGAGCGGTGAGTGGAGCGACGATGGACGCTTTGCCTCCATTCTTCAGAGCTGCAAAGAGAGCCAGGGCGCCCAGAGCATTGAGGGCGCCGCTAAGTATTGCCCACATGAGATTCCACTTCGAATAATGCAGAACGCTTCTGCCAGGGTAGAAAAGCGGCTCAAGAAGAAGGAAGCCAACGACCAGCCATATGAGTGACGACTCTGCAGAAATGTAGTTAGTAGATAGCTTCTGCAGCATACCGACAACGCCCCAGGCCAGAAGCGTGGTCACAGCAAACCAGAACCATGGTGCCACGTGCATGATGACCGCCTCCTAAATAGAAAAAATGATGATGGCTGCTGCTGCGAATCCCAGACCAACGATCTGTACAGGCCCGATTTTCTCGTGAAGAAAAGTCACAGCTAAGAGCACGGTGATCATCGGATATAACGCGGATGCCGCAGTGATGACCGAGGTGTTTCCATTCGTATGATAAGCGGCGAAGAGAGCGAGGCCGCCAACACCGGATAGAATGCCATTGAGTAATCCATAAGCAATGCCCTTGGCGTTCTTTTCTAAGCGGAAGCGGCGAAGGATGAGTAGTGCAATGGCGACGGGCACGCTGCCAAGAGTAAACAAAAATTGCATTGGCTCTGCGGGAATTTCACGCGATCCGAATTTTGAGAGAAGGGCCCACCCTCCCCAGCAGACGATGCAGACTATGGAATACCAGAACCAGCGGGCTTTTAACGTCGACTTGATTGCCATAGGGAGAGATTCGTGTGCAAACCATATCAGGAAAGCTCCTTTTGCTGCGGTTATTTGTTCGGGCCATCGGCGCTGCGGTTAAGTCGACACACTGGATAGCGTTGACGTTAGCTAAAGCTCGGCTTAGGATCGGTTCACCATGCAAGGCCTTGCATGAACTCGGCACCAGAGGTGAATGCCATTGCAAGCCAGAAGATGCGGGCCATGGTCGCGACTTTCAATAAGGCTTGCTCTCTTGAGCCTCGTGCTGGTTGCGCAGACTATGACGACAGCCGCCTCTATTGCTAGAAACAAGGTTCGGATCAGTTGCTGGTATTGGCTGAATTCGGCACCGAAACAGCAGTGGCCGCATGACTTCAAGGCAATGAAGAAGCTTGGCATCACGGACGTAGTCATGGTCTGGGGACTGGATGCGACGGCATTCTCCACGAGGACTACAGATTCGAAGGAGGCTATCGCCGAGGCTTTCCAGGCAGGCCTGGGCTCCTATCTATTTGTATGGCATGCACGCCACAACGCGATGCCCCATGATCCTCGCTATCAGCAGGTGGACGCCGGCGGACACGTGCTTTACGCGTTTGACACGTTCAATCCAGACTGGCGGCATGGTCAGTGGAAGCAATATCTTCAGCAATTAGCTCGAGAGTATGGCCATCAAGAGGGAATGGCCGGCTATGTCTTCGATAATTCTTTTGCAATCGGGAACATTGCAACGATTGATGGTGCTGCCCCTGCTTTGAAGGATAGCTATCTAAGTTATGGAAGATACGAGCAGTCGATGTTTAAGAAGCACCTACCCACGACAAGGGATGATCCAACGTGGATTGCCTGGACGAAGATGCGTGAGCAATGGTGGTCGGACTGGGCAGACGACACGCAAAAGGCGATACGCTCGATCGATCATGATCCTCGCCACACGATCATCCTGGAGGATGGCGATAATACGATAGACCAGGATGCGCAGGCACGATCGGGCTTTGCGCTGGGAAGCGTAATTGAACATTTTGACGTAATGAGTGCTTACCTCGCACCAAACTACGCCAAGGATTCGCCACAGGATCCAGGTAAAGCGACTACTGAGTACCTGAGTAGAATACGAGCCGCCATAGGTCGAGACAAGGAACTTACCCTCAGTCTTCGATTGTCAGACGGAGACACCGAAGACCTTCCTGGCCATGCGGAGTCACCTACCCTTGCGCAGATAAAGGGATGCATCGACGCTGCCTTGAAGACTGGTGTACGCAACATCGATCTTTATGGCTATCGGATGGGCGTTTACCACCTGGATGAAGCGGGTTGGATCAAGTTTCAACCAGGCAGCGGTGCAACCTACCCATTGACAGGCGAGATCAAGGGTAAGTTTCTTGTAGATCGGCCGGAGCTTTGGGCTGGCTTATCGGATTATCTCCGAAGTATTCAGGAGAACTAATTGGGTTCAGGAAAGATTGCGCCACCTTGTGGACCGGGCGAGTGATCGCAGGAGCGATTGGCAGAGCTGCAATTAATCGTCGAGTGTATGGATGACGTGGGTTTTCGAACAGCTCTGCAGTGTCTCGACACTCGATGATAGTGCCCTGTTCCATGACCGCGACACGGTGACTGATGGACGCGACTGAGAGCAGATCATGCGAGATAAAAAGAATGGCGATATTCAGCTTCTGGTTGAGGCTGGCAAACAGTTTGAGTATTTCTGATTGTGTAATTGCGTCAAGAGCACTGGTGGGTTCGTCAGCGATGAGCAGCGCAGGACGATGCAGGATTGCCATGGCGATGAGAATCCTCTGTGCCTGTCCTACGCTGACCTCCGATGGGTACCGGCGCAAGAACGCCTTGTCACTTGGTAGGCATACACTCTCCAGAGCTTGCGCGATTGCCGCGTGACGGGAGTCGCGATCCGAGCGCACGTGAACACTCCACGCTTCTTCGAGCTGCTTTCCTATCCGCACTGCAGGATTAAGCGCCGAAACAGCACTTTGCAGAACGAGTGCGATGTCTCTGCCTCTCAGCTTCCGCATGGATCGCTCGCTACTCAGCATAAGATCCTGGTCCTGAAAGTAGATCGATCCACGGGCCGTTGCATTCCGGAGATGAAGTAGCTTCAGAATAGAGAGTGCCAGCGTGCTTTTCCCACAGCCGCTTTGTCCAACTAATCCCAGGATTTCTCCTTTGCGCACCTCGAGATTTAAGCGATCGAGAATCTGTGGTGCGCGAGGGTAATCTACGGACAATTTTATAGATAGCAAGGTTTCGTTCATGGAATTCCTGCCATCTGCCTTCCCAAAGATAGCTCCTCAATATTCCAATAGGCTTGCGGGTGCAGAACGACTGGATGCGCAGCATGTAGCATTGGGGAAACTGCTGACATAGCATCCTTGTTGATCAGGTAGATGAATGGCTCTTGCTGCCAGACAATCTCCTGCACGCGATCAACCTGCTGCTTTCTTTTCTTTACGTCCATTGTGGAAGCCTGGCCTCGCATGAGTCTATCTATCTCTGCTTCCCACGGAGTTGCGGGGGTCTTTTCGCTTGGATTCCACTGATGATTGTCAGAGGAGCTGAGCCAGACATTCATCTGGGTGTTTGGATCCAGGTCGTTGTTGGCCAAGCCCAGCAGGCAGGCTTCGTAATCGAAGGATCGCGTAATGCGTTCGATCAGGGAAGGAAAGTCGAGCGTCACAACAGAAATGTGCATGCCGATTCCAGCGAGATCCTGCTGAATCATCGTGGCCATCTGCTCTCGCGGCTTGTTGCCGGCATTCGTGATGATTGAGAACTCTACCAGGTGGCCGTCACGGTCGAAGAGTTTGCCGTTCTTCTGATAGAAGCCATCCTGTCGCAGAAGGGCGAGCGCCTCATCCTGATTGAAAGGCCGGGACCGTAGATTGGCATTGAACCAGAATCGATTTGCCGGAGAGATCCAACCGATCGCCGGACGCGCATGACCACGATAGACAATGCGAGCAAGATCATCACGATGGATGGAGTCAGAAACCGCGCGGCGGAAGGCCGTCGACTGAAACCAAGATTTCTTATATGAAGGTAGCGGCGCCGCCGAAGCCTGGTTGAACCACATCTGTTCGGCATCAAGCGATACACCAGCATCGTAAACACTGCCGGGCATTTGAGCCTTCAGCGTGTCGAAGTACGCAGCATCGAGAGAATTAATGAGATCGATCTCTCCCCGAAGCAGTCTTAACATCTCTGTGTCGCGATTCTGCTGGATGTCCAGTCGGATGCTGTCCATGTAAGGAAGCGGGCGGCCGGCGGCATCATGCTTCCAGTAATTAGGATTGCGCGTGAGGAGAAGGTAGACACCTGGCTTGTTTACTTTCATCTGGTAGGGACCAAGGACTGCACCTTCCTTTAGCGAGGAGTGCGCAGACATGATCGCCACACTATCGAACAACTTGTCCAGACCTACGACAGGTGCGGGAAATTTGATCGAGACACGATCGACACCTTCAACGTGAGAGATGACTCTACCGTCGCCGGAGCGAAAAGCGTCGGCAGTTGGTGAGTGGACCGACGGATCCATGAGCTGATTCATCGTGAAGGCAACATCGTCAGCAGTAAAGGCTGTGCCGTCGGAAAACTGCAGATGGGTGCGCAGCCGAAAGGAGATGCTTGTACCGTCAGCACTTACCTTCCAAGAAGTGGCTAAGCCTGGTTCGAGCTGTTGCGTTGAACGATTCAGGCGGACGAGAACCCCTCCAGTCAGATACCGAATGGTTTCGGATGCATCGTCTGCAACAAGGTTCGGGTTGAAAGTCTTCGGATCCGAATGCAGGCAAAACCTAAGTTCATTCGACGATTGAGCAGACGTATTTACCACGCCCAATGCAAAAGAAAGAAGGATGGCCGCCAGTGTTTTTTTCATCTTCTCGCCTCCTGTGACGGCATCGCCAGGTGAATGGATGAGACGACGAGGAATAAGAGAATCAGCGGCGCGAACTTCCAGAGATGCGGCGATGAGTTGGAGAAGCTGGATAGTTCGCCGAGCAGACCGCCCCATGATGGCAGAGGCTCGGAGACGCCCAGACCGAGCATGCCCAGATTGGCCTCTGCAAGGATAAAGACCGGAATAGAAATCCAGAGCTGCGCAGACAACACAGCTTTAAGGTTGGGCAGCATGTGGATCCAGAATAATCGGAAGCCATGATGGCCGGATGCGCGGGCAAGCAGAGTCCAATCAGAACTACGCAGGCTGTCAGCATCACTGCAGACAACTCGGGCGGCTGCTGCCCAACCGAGTGTGCCTAAAAGCAAAAACGTGATAGCTGACGACAGCTCGCCGGACGTATTTAATGGCAGAAGCGCACGGATGGTGATGAGTAGAAAAAGCCACGGAAGAGACAGGAACAAATCTGTAACTGACATCAAGATCTTCTTGGTCGATCTTCCTGTTAGACCTGCGATTCCTCCAGTAAGGGCTGCGATGGTGGTCGAAAGAAGAGCAGCAGCTGGCGCGAGTAGCAGGGAGACCCGTGTGCCATAGAGGACTCGCGCGAAGCTGTCGCGGCCCAGGTCGTCGGTGCCGAGAGGATGCTGGACGCTTGGCGCTGAACCGGGGAAGTCGCGCGATTGATGTGCATAGGAAGATGGCGCGATCCAGTCGGCAGCCGCACAAAAGGCCGACACGATCACAAGAAAAGTGATAGCTGCGACGCGTGTTGCCTTCATGCAGGCTCCATACGGATACCATCCGCGAAGGCGTCAGAGGCGGTATTGGCGAGCAGAGTGATGAAGGTCACGACCAATGTGAGACTTACAAGCAGCTCGAGATCCCTGGCGAGCGCTGCCTTCCAGGCCAGTTGACCGATACCAGGCAAGTCACCAATAACTTCGACCGGCAGCGCGGCAGCAAAAGCTACAGTGATGGAAATGCTTCCCAGTGCCAGCAACTGCGGCGCGGCAACAGGAACAATGTGGCAGAACAGAACACGAAGTCTGCTGGAACCCTTCGCCCAGGCTGTAATCACATGAGGGCTTGTCGCGCTTTGTCGAAGGATGCCGGAGGCATAACGATATACCTTGGGCAGAACGATCAATCCGACGACAAGGCGGACTGGTTCGCGCACGATGACGAACAGAAACGTGAGCATAGCAGCCGGCAGACACAGCAGCGATCCAGCGACGAGCATGAACAGCAAATCGAGAGACTGAGTTCTAATAGGAATAAGGAACGGCAGGAGCGCCATGCACATGCCTATGACCCAGCTGAAAGCCAGCCCAATTCCGACAGTTTCAAGGGTGTCAGGGAATCGCTGCGCTATCAGCGTGAGAACAGGGTGCTGTAAAGACTTTGAGTAGCCCCAATCCCCATGAGCTATGCGTCCTACATAGCCAAAGTAATAGGAAGGCAGATTCTGTTCCGGCAAGGAAGAGCTTCTCAAAGCCTGCACGCTCGCGTGATTCAGACGATTATCGAGTTCCTGTTCATCGATACCAAAACCTGGTGAGAAGCGGACCAATGTGGCGCCAAGAAGCCCGCTGATGAACATGATGAGCACGATGCGGAGGACGCTCTTCCCTAACTTGTGCATGCGCAAACATCCACCATCGTTAAAGGAGCACAACCCGTGCCAATAATCACAGGTTTCATGAACGTACCGGCGTCTGTGCTGATGGGCGGGTATGCGCGGCCTTGGTCAGCATCGACGGAATGACTACCGAGTCGGGCGATTCGATAGGATTGTAAGCATCCAGAGATGGCTGAGCAGCCTGGTGGTGGTTCTGCTTGTCTGCATACATATTGCGGTCAGCAGCAGCCAGAAGACGCTCTGCATCTACTCCATCCTTGGGATAGTTGGCGGTACCGACGCTGGATGACAAGAGATCTCTACCACAAACTTGTCGTCCCGCTTGCTGCGCAAGAGAACTTACGAGCTTCATCTTCTTCTCTATGGCATTGGGAGTCATGTTGGGGGAGACAATCACAAATTCATCGCCGCCCATACGCGCTACGTAGTCGTATTCTCGACATACCTCGCGTAGAAGACCTGCGAAGACACGGAGTGTTTTGTCGCCTTCAAGGTGCCCATATTGATCATTGATCTGCTTAAAGCCATTCAGGTCGCAGACCATGACCACGACAGTTGAATTCTCGCGGGAACATCGGGCAACCTCGCTATCGAGGTGCATGAAGAGCGCGCGAGCATTCGGCAGCCCCGTAAGGTAATCACTGGTTGCGGATGTTTCTGCCTGGCGGTATTTAAGAGCATTCTCGATGGACAGCGCTACCTTGGAGGTAATTACCTGCAGAACTCGAAGGTGATCGCTGGTAAAGGCGTCTGCCTGCGTGCGATAGAGGGCCAGCACTCCTACAAGGCCACTCACGGATTCAAGAGGAACAACCAGTGCTGAACGCAGTTCTGCCACTCTTGGTGAGCTCGTCGCATAGCCTGACTCGACAGCAGGATTACCATTAATGATAGGCTTTGCGTTCCTGGCAACCCAGCCGCAGAGTCCTTCGCCCACGGGGATTTCAAGCGATGACAAGAGGCGGAAGTTATCGCCGCTGACAAACTCGGGAATAAGTATATTGTCCTTGCACACGAACGTGACGAAGGAGTCATAAGGCACGAGCCGACGCAATCTTACTGAGACAAGGGATAATGTCTCGTCCAGGCTGAGTGAATTTCCGAGATCCTGACTTAGTTCGAAGAGCGTGTGCGCTTCCTGGCGAGCGGAAGCGATGGAAGACAGGAAATCAGTTTCGCTGCGTGGACGCTGTTGGGAGCTTTGCTCGAAGCCCGTCGCTGGTTCCTCGCCTCGTTCCACCTTGTAGCCGATGCGGACCTTTGGTGCCTCCGCAGAAGCAAGGCTGCTAAGCGCCAGTTTCTCGAGTTCGACGTAACGACTTTGCAGGATCTTCACCACTGCTGGATCGAAGGAGATTCCTGCCTGGGACGCTACTTTTTCCATCGACGCGGCTAACGGAAGAGCATTCCGGTATTGACGGTCCGACGCCATCGCATCTAGGCAATCGACAGCGGAAAGAATGCGCGCGCAGATAGGTATTTCTGCCCCCTTCAGTCCATCCGGGTAGCCCGAGCCGTCCCACTTTTCGTGGTGAGAACGTACGATCTGCGCGACCGGATATGGAAAGGCTACTTTCTCAAGAATTTCCGCACCCACGACGGGATGGATCTTCATTTTTTCATATTCTTCGGGCGTGAGTCGGCCCGGCTTACTGATGATGTGATCCGGCACCGCAAGTTTCCCTATGTCATGGAGCAAGGCGGCGGCCCGAAGAGCATCTGTTTCTTCTTCGCTGAGATTCATCTCCCGGGCAATTGCAAGCGCATAGGTGCGAACCCGATGAAGATGGCGATGAGTCGTATGGTCCTTGGCATCGATCGCGAGGGCGAGTGCTTCGATGGTCCTCATATGGAGTTCCGACACCTGCTCCACATGGCGCTTCTCGGCTTCTACCTGGACCTTCTCCACTTCTACCCGGCGTTTCTCTTCCTCAAGACGCCCCAGGTACAGGTGATAGGACCGATAGAGCCAATACATGACAGGCAAAATGAGTAAGGCGCTCTGCCAGCCGACAAACCGGTTTGCCATGTGAATAAGTCCCACAACGGCGGCTCCCGCTAGATAGTATGGGAATGACCAGAAAAAGGTCTCAGCCCAGATCTTGTGAAGTGATCGCTGCTCGCTGAGTGCGATCACGACAGCTACAGGAATGGTGTTGCCCAGGAAATAAACACAGGCTCCTACGACCAGAAGCATCGGAAGGCTATGCCGGAGGTAATCTCCTGCACCAGTGTAGGCAAGGTAGGTTAGACCTATGCCGTTCGCAGTCATGGCGAGGTTGAAGGCAACCTTGATGAATTCGGGTGAACGTTTCGGCTTCCATAGCGTCTGTACAAGTGCTGCAGCGCAACCGATGATCAGTGTCTCGAGAAGTGACAGCTCCATGATGCCGAGCAACACAAAAAGAAAATGCACGGACATGGTGCCTTCGATGCCGGGCAGGCGCACCTTCATCGTAGAGGCAAGCACAGCAATGAGCAGGTAGCACGCGAACTTGACCGGATCGGTGCTGTGCTGCCCACGTGAAAGAGCAGCGACAAAAACCCCGATGCTTGCACATATGGTTATGGCGATATAGATTCGTGCTCTTATCGGCATATGGGCATGATCCTAGTCCCGTCCATTTAGGGCGAGAATGCTGCCTTTGCTCTTCCTGCAATACGTTTGTGGGATAGGCATGGTCGTTGTGAGTTATATCTTCCGCGTCAACTTTCCATAACTTAGTAAGGCAGAGGACGACCGGAGATATGGTCTTGAATAAGGGAACATACCTCTGCAAACATCGATTTCGGAGCTCAGGCGACATCGTCCGAAGCGACCCGGCAAGGATGCAATGACCTTCGACTCGTTCCATGCGCCACAGAGCGCCGCTCCTTTCATCGTAGAGAGTGCAGTGATGAGAGATTTTATGCACACGGCGGAGCGTGTGGCCCGGCATAGTGGGGCTGTGCTGATCCTGGGAGAGACGGGAACGGGCAAGGAGACCATCGCTCACCTCATCCACGATCAGTCCCTTCGAAGCGGAAAGCCGTTCGTCGACATCAATTGTGCGGCATTGCCGGAACACCTGGTTGAGAGCGAGCTTTTTGGATACGAGAAGGGTGCGTTTAGTGGCGCAGAGACAGCAAAGCCGGGCCTTTTCGAACTAGCAAACTCGGGAACGATCTTTCTGGATGAGATAGGTGAACTGGATCTCAAGGTGCAGGTGAAGTTACTCCGCGTTCTCGATCGCTCGCCTTACTACAGACTAGGCGGACACAGAAAAATCGCATCTGATGTGCGTGTAGTAGCGGCAACGAACCGCGATTTGAAGGCAGAGGTTCGGGCCGGCAGATTTCGTAAGGATCTCTACCACCGATTAAGCCAGTTCGAGTTATGCGTGCCGCCCCTGCGTGTTAGGCCAGAAGATATAGCTGCGCTTGCGAAATACCTG
>CAZZUX010000049.1:14265-26286 GCA_964657395.1 uncultured Ktedonobacteraceae bacterium | reverse complement strand
TACGGGATCAAAGGCCTCATCGTCGTCCCGAAAGCCTAGCCACCCGGCAACTGGCCGCCGCTCTCCACCGCGCGGCCAATCACTTTGATCCCTCGAAAGACTTACTTCAAATAACACGCAAGCCGCAGCGACATTACTCATCTCATGAGCGTATCTTCGGCCCATTGTTATCTGCGCCCCGTCGCGCAGGAGGTACCCCGGATGGCCACGTTCGCTCATTCCAAGCTCATTGCTCCTTCGACATGTCCCGCTAGGATCTGTTCGCGTCTTCTCATCAGTCTGCTTTCGGGTCTGCTCTGTATCGCAGCGCCTGTCATCCTCCACGCCGAGGAAGAGCACGACTCCCTCGTCACTCTTCCTTACCCTTCAACAGACTCTCTGCCCGTTCTTCCGTCCGCAACGTCGGTCGTCGTTCCCCCTGCTCTCTCCGCCCAGCAGCTTGGCGATCTCTACCTGGTGCAACATCGCTACGTTGCCGCGATTGAGGCCTATAAACAAGCGCCCGCCGACATACCAGCCGTCTGGAACAAGATGGGGATGGCCTACCATCACCTCTTCGCTCTCGAAGAAGCTCGCAAGAATTATGAGCACGCCCTCATACTCAAACCGCATTACGCGGAAGCCCTCAACAATCTCGGCGCCGTCTTCTATGGCGAGAAGGATTTTAAACGTGCCCGGAAGACTTACAAACTTGCCATCCGGTACCAGCCGCAATTGGCGACCGCCTACAAGAATCTCGGGATGGCCTACTTCGCTGCTCACGACTTCCGCCACGGACTGAACGCGTACCACCAGGCCATCACCATCGACCCGCAAATCTTCGCGAAGCGTCCAGGCCTGGTGGAAGAAGCCGCCGACCACGAGCAGCGCATCTCCATGCACTTCGCCATGGCCAAGCTCTACGCCCAGACCGGCAGAAACGAGCAGGCAGTTGAAGCCCTGCAATCAGCCATGCACGACGGTTTTAAGGACATGGCGCTGCTGAAACATGACCGCGACCTCGCCCACCTCACGCAGACAGACGAATTCAGAAAGGCCTTCGAAGGCCGCACACCCTGATTCGGAACGTTGTGGCGCGTACCGCCAGTACTTACCTGGCGGTACGCGCGTTCTGCATCTCCTGATCGATCAGCGAGTCCAGTCCATTCCGATCCAGCAACTCTTTGTACTGCGGACCCGATGCCGTCTGCGCCACCACAAAGATCGTCGGCGTTCGCTGCAGATCCATCCTCCGCGCCAGGTCCCGATCAGCCTTCACCTCGTTCGAAAACTTGTCCCCGGGATCCATCAGGAACGGCAATTCCACCTTGTGGTCCTGCGCGAACTTCTGCGTAAACTGCGTCAGAGACGGCACATTATCAATTGAATCCTGGTTCGCAAAAACCGCACTGCGATAAGCGTTTCCCAGCTCCTGCGACTTGCTGTCGAAGAACCGCGCGTTCACCGCTGCCGCAAAACTCCAGTTGTGCATCGGCAGCGGAAAATCATGGTGCACCACCACCACGTGATGCTGCTTCGCCGTCGTCTCCACCACCGGACTCACCTGCGCACACACGGGGCACTGTAAATCCATAAACTCCACCACTGCCACTTTCGCGCCCGCCGGCGGCTTCAGTACGGAAGCATCCTTCACCGGCGTAGCCGTCCACTGCGCCAGGCAGCTCCCCGTCATCACCGCCATCACTGCCGCAACCAACATCTGACGCTTCATACACCCTCCAGATCATTAGACGCTGTGACTCCTCGATAGTAGCGAAGCCAGACCAGACAAACCCAGCCGACGACCAGCGGGAGGAACGACAAACTCAAGCGCGAAGCGCCTTGGCCCGTACGGCCAGTACCGAAGCGCCTACGCCCGTACGGCCAGTACCCAGTACCCTAGCGAAGCAGAAGGTCGCAGCCGAATCGTTCCACCAGTGCCTCATACCGTGCCGCATGTTCCGGATGCACCGTCCCGGTCAGCGACAACTCCCACTGCATCTCCCGCCACCCCGGCACACCGCGCATCTTCTCCGTACTGTGCGCCTGGATCTTTGCATCCTGTCCCATCCCCTGGTGCGTCACGAACGCTGCCTGCATATAGCTCTGGTACGCCGCAAACGTTTCGGCCGACCACACCGGTTTGTTCGTATGCATCACCCGGTCCAGCCGACGCTTCGCTTCCACCATGGTCACCGGCGTCTCGTCCTTCCAGCTGCCCACATCGGTAATAAAGCAGTAGATCCGGTTCAGATCATCCTTCACCGAATCGAAGATCTCCATCCGCCGGTCCGCCAGTTTGCTCAACGAAGCATTGCGGTTCTGCTGCTGATTCAAACTGCGCTGCACAAAATAACCCAGCACTCCCACTGTCAACGGCACCAGGTAAGCCGCAATCAACTCAAGCGTCAGAAAGAGCGGACTCTCCGCCTGCCAGTGACCCTCCATCCAGGTCCTCCAGAAAGTCAAAAGGCGGCCACCAGACCAATCCGGGTGCCCCATCCTCGCGAAGCCAGGGTGGGCCATGGCGAAGCCATCCGTTTTCCAGACGCATCGCCACAACCATCAACAGCGACCATCGGGAGTCCCACCCCGGAGGCCCGTACGGCAAGTACCCGAGGCGGCAGATGACTTAGTGGATGACGACAAGCACCTGCCCGGCCGTCACCATCTCTCCGGCCTGCACCTTCATCTCAGCCACACTTCCAGCCCGCGGCGACTTGATCTCGTTCTGCATCTTCATCGCCTCGATCACCAGCACGCTGCCGCCCGCCTCCACGGTCCCGCCTGCTTCCACCAGCACCCGCACCACGCGTCCTGCCATCGACGCCTTCAGCAGCAGCGTGCCTTCCTCTGCATCCACCCGCTTCTTGCGCGTGCTCAATGATCTTGGATCATGCACCTGGAACCCGAACGCCTTACCCTCCACCACGACAGCTTTGCCATCACCGCCGTCCTCCTGCGTCAGCACGCAGCGAAAGGCTTTGCCCGCCAGCGGACCACTCTCCATCACCAGCGACAACACTCCGGTCGTCACCGTTACCGCACTTAGCGTCACCGGTTCGCCATCCAATGCGCCCGAGAAAGCGCCCGGCCGCTCACCCGGTTCCAGCTCCACGGTCCGAAGTACACCGTTCACCAGTAGCTGCGTCTTCATGCGCGCAGCCCTTCCGCCCGTCCTGCAGCCTTCCATCGCGAAGCCGGCGTCGCCACCGTCTTCATCACAGCAGCACCATTCCCAAACTGCGCAAACACCGCCGCCGCCAGCACGGCAACACCTTCCAGCACATCCGGCTCAGCCGCCCCGTCTCCAGCTTCTGAGGAAGACGCCTGAGCATCCTGCTCGAGCAGTCTCTCCAGGTACCCTGTGTCGATGGCAGCAGTCTGGAAATTCTCATCCGCGAGAATCCTCTGGAACAGACCCAGGTTGTGCCGGATCCCGCTCAGCGTATATTCCGCCAGCGCCCTTTGCAGCCGCGCAATTGCCCCCGCCCGCGTCGGTGCATACGCAATCAGCTTGGACAACATCGGATCGTAGTCCGTCGGCACCGTCCATCCCTCGTACACGCCGCAGTCCTCTCGAATTCCCGGACCGCCCGGCTGGATCAGCCGCGTTATCTTTCCCGGCGACGGGAAGAAGTTGTTCTCCGGATCCTCCGCATAAATTCGGCACTCGATCGCATGACCCCGCAACATCACATCTGCCTGAGCGAACGGCAGCGCTTCGCCCTCCGCAATCCGGATCTGCAGCTGCACCAAATCCAGACCAGTCACCAGCTCCGTCACCGGGTGCTCCACCTGCAGCCGCGTATTCATCTCCAGGAAATAGAAACTCTGCGTTCCGTCAGCGGCCGTATCCAGCAGGAACTCCACTGTCCCCACATTCACATAGCCCGCAGCCATCGCCAGCCGGCACGCTGCCTCGCCCATGCGTGCACGCAGCTCCGCACCCACGACTGCCGAAGGACATTCCTCAATCACCTTCTGGTGCCGCCGCTGCACCGAGCACTCACGTTCGCCCAGCCACACGCAATGCCCATGCATATCGGCCGCAACCTGGATCTCGATGTGTCGCGGTCGCACAATCAACTTCTCCAGGTACACTTCGGCAGATCCGAACGACTGCAGCGCTTCGCTGCCTGCCATCGCAAATGCAGATGGCATCACGCTCTCCTGCTCCACCGCCCGCATGCCCTTGCCGCCGCCACCCGCCGCCGCCTTCAGCATCACCGGATAGCCGATCTCGGCCGCCACCCGGCAGGCTTCCTCCGCCGATGCCAGCCCCTTCACCGATCCCGGCACCCTCGGCATCCCCGCACGATCCGCAGCCTGCCGTGCCCGCGTCTTCGATCCCAGCTCCTCCATCGCGCTCGCCGGGGGCCCGATAAAGCAGATCCCAGCCTCTTCACAAGCGCGCGCAAACCCCGCATTTTCCGACAAAAAGCCGTAGCCCGGATGAATCGCATCCGCACCACTCTTCCGCGCCACGTCAAGAATCAGGTCGCCGCGCAGATACGAATCACGCGCCGGCGAAGGACCCAGCCGATACGCCTCATCTGCCTGCAGCACATGCAGCGCCGCCCGGTCCGCATCCGAATACACCGCGACGACAGCGATGCCCATCTCGCGGCAGGCCCGCAGGATGCGCAACGCGATCTCACCCCGGTTCGCAATCAATATCTTCCGGATTTTCCCCATCCAATCAGCCCTCAGCCGCTGGTCCTGACCCATCCGAGTGCTCCACCCCACGCAGCTGAGGATGGGTACGGCAAAGCCAACCGCTCTCCAACTCAATCACCACACGCAACAGCAGTCGACCAACGGAAGGAACACGCCGAAGGCCTGCGCCCCAAGACCAGTACTACAGCCAGTACAGCAATAGAAAAGCCCCCGCAGAACGAGGGCTTTGTTCCATCTTTGCGCATAGTCACGTGCGCACTGTGGCCTACTGATTCATCTTCACACCGGCAGGTGCAGCCTGCAGTGCCTTCTGTTCATTGGTCTTGCGCGTATCCATGGCCTTCTGCGCCCAGGTCTGTGCCTGCGCGAGGTCAGCCTTGCGCGCAGTATCATTCCCGCACTCCGTCTCGGCCTTGCGGCGATAGACCAGGTTCAAGTACGCCATCGCATCGTCATACGAAGGACGAATTTCTACGGCTTTGTTCAGGTAAGTCAGCGCCTCATCGTCCATCGGCCCGTTCAACGTCGCCAGCTTCGCGCAATCTGATTTGGACAGCTGCGGATTGCCATCGCCCTTGTCCGTAGATCCAGTACTCTCCAGCACCTTCAACGAGTTCTTCCGCGAAACGCCCCAGTCGATCACACCGATCGTGTAGTTGGCATCCGCATCGTTCGGATCGATCTCGAGAACCTTCTTCTGCCACTCTTTTGCCTTGTCGAACTCGCTGATGTTGAAGTAGATCGAAGCAATGCCCTTGGTAGCGTTGATGTTCTTGGGATCTGCATTCAGCACTTCTTGGTAGCTGTTCACAGCAAGAGCCGCATTCTTCTTGTTGTCCGGTGTATCTGACCCCGGCACAACGTTCTGCGCATACGCAGTGGCCAGGTAAGTCTTGGCCATATCAAGTTTGGGGTCCAGGGTCGACGCCTTCTGGAAGTGGTTGATCGCGTCCTCATACTTCGCGCTCTTGAATGCTTGAACGCCCTTGTTCAACTGGTCGCGGGCCTGCAGCTTAGCGCAACCCGTAAGGCTGGTCAACATGGCGAGGCTGGCTGTTGCCGGCACTAGGAAACGTGCGATGCGCTTCATTCTGGTTTGGGTCTCCTTCAAATTGCCGTACTGCGACGTACTGGCACGCCGCATGGTCTGTTAACAATAAAGACTTCGCGCTGTGATTGTAATTCTTTTCTTGTCACTGGCAAGCGCCATGCACCGTTCACAATATGCGCAAAACTGCCTGCTTGTCATCTCAATGGGAAGTACTTTCTTGAATTCGCTTTGTCCTGCCTCAAAATCAAACCCGCACCGACCGCAGGGAAGAGCATCGTACCCCGCGTGGCCGCAATCAATCCAGCGCAATAGGATGCGAATCCACTCCACAAGGTAAACCTTTACAGCTACTCTCCATTTCTGGATGATTTGCTGTCCGCCGCCAAAACCGCGAACCAGATACTGCGAAGCACGAACCAATACCGCTATGCTGAACGGCATCGCCTCGATGAGGACTGCCATGCGCCCCAACCGCTCTGTTCCGCCCTGTCCCGTCATCCCTGTCCTGCGCTATCCCGACCCCTCTGTCGCAGCTGAGTGGCTCGCCAAAGCCTTCGGCTTCACCATCAGGCTGCGCATCGCAAACCACCGCATTCAAATGCACGCCGGCGAAGGCTGCTTCACCATCGCAGAAGGAGACGTCGTTCCCAACCATTCCGTCACCCTGCAGATCCGCATAGAAGACGCCTGGAAGCACATGGATCGCGCCCGCCAGGCCGGAGCCATCATCCTTTCCGAACCGGCAGATCAGCAGTACGGCGAGCGACAGTACAACGCTCAGGACTTCCACGGCTACCACTGGAACTTCACAGAAACCATAGCCGACGTAGAACCAGGAACCTGGGGCGGCACCTCAGTCAACTAGGAACTCGCTCGATGTCATGAGGTGCTCAGAAGTCGGCTCAATTCGGTCATCTCGAAGTGTTCAGGCAGACGGCTGTACCAGAGAACTCGATACTGGAAATAAGCGCAATCCTCATCTCGACAGACCCGATAAAATTCGAAGTTTGAAGAGGCGACTGGATCGTTATACGAAATCGCCAACGAGCCTTCTTAAAAGGCTGGAACTCGGCCGGACGTCATCAACCCACAGCCCGCTTCACCAGTGCCGCAATCTTCTTCTCGTCCGCCTCCGTGAGCCCCTTCAGCGCAAACGCAGAAGGCCATACATTCCCCTCATCCAGCTTTGCCTTGTCGCTGAAACCCAGCGTCGCGTATCTCGTCTTGAACTTGTGCGCACTCTGGAAGAAACACACCACCTTGTCGTCCTTCGCATACGCAGGCATTCCATACCAGGTCTTCACTGACAGTCCAGGCGCCGTAGCCTTCACAATGGCATGAACGCGCTCCGCAAGCGCCCGATCCGCCGGCGGCATCTCGGCAATCTTCGCCAGCACCTCAGCCTCCCCATCGTCGCTCTTCGCACCTGACTTCTTTTTTGCAGCCGACCGCACCTCGGCCGCATACTCCTTTATTGCCGCGTGCTCATCATCTGAAAACGTCGCCTTCTTCACCCTTTTCGTAGAACTTCCTCCCGCCATCACGCCTCCTCAAAAGGTCCACCGATCCCGAAGACGACTAACGGGAGCCAGGTGCCGAAAGCCTGCGCCCGTACGGCTAGTACAAGAAAAATCCGCGACTGGTAGCCAGTCGCGGATCGTCTTTCCAAAGTGAAATAACCTCTACTGACCAGCCTCAACCTTCGGCGTCATCAGACCTATATGATCCACGCCCGCTGCCTTGCCGATATCGATCGCATCCGCAACCGGTGCAAAGTCCAGATCCGGATCACCCTTCACGAACATCACCTTCTCTGCGCGCGTCGAGAAAATACCTGACAGCTTGTTCTGCAGATCAGCATGCGACACGTCCGTGTCGTTGATCTTGTAACCCGGTTCGCCGCCACCCGGCCGATGCGTGATCTGTACCACGATCGTCCGATCGTTATCCGGCTGCTGCTTCTTATCCTTAGGCGGTTGCGGCACCAGCGCGTCCAAACCGCGTGGCGATACCGGCGTGATCGCCATGAAGATGATCAGCAGTACCAGCAGAATGTCGATCATTGGCGTTACGTTGATGTCCGATGACAGTCCGCCGTGTCCACCCGATGTCATTCCCATAATGTTCCCCTTCTCAAACCTGCTCGGTTTCTGTCATCGCAGCCGGACATCGCTGTCCAGCCACTTCAATTACTTAGCCGATGTAGCTTACTTAGCCGGTGTCGCTGCTGCCGGTGCCGCACCCATCGTGCTCTGCGGTTCTGTCAGGATACCCAACTGATCCACGCCCGCCGTCCGAATGCCATCCACAGCCGACATCACCGTGCCATAGCTCGCGCGCGCGTCCGACCGCAGGTACACAATCTTTGCCGGCTTGTTCTGCAGAATATCGCCGACCTTCGCGCCCAGGTCATCGATGCTCACCTGGTTCGCGCCCAGGTACACCTTGCCGTCGCGGGTGATCGCCACCACTGCCTGGTCTTCATGATCGGCATCCGGCATCGGCGTTGCATCCGCCGCGGCTACCAGGTTCACGTTGACCTTGTTCTGCACCATTGGCGTAATAACCATGAAGATGATCAACAGCACCAGCATCACGTCCACCATCGGCGTCACGTTAATGTTTGAGTTGACCTTTGATCCTTCGTCTCGTGTAACCAGTGCCATGTGAGTTGTGCTCCACTCGCTTCTGTTCGTGACTGCTAACTAATTGCCAATCTGCCTTCCAGGCTGCCTCGGTTGCGACCCTGACATCGCCGCGCCGGGAGTCCCTTGAAGAACTCCCGGCACTCAGACTCAGTGTTGTCTCACCCGGATAACCTGGTACCTGTCCTCACCGGACTAGCGACGGTTCTGTGACTGCTTGAGGAAATAATCGATCAGTTCGCTCGAGCTGTTGTCCATCTCCACGTCAAACGACTCAACCTTGTTCGTGAAGTAGTTGAAGCACATAACAGCCGGAATCGCGACCAGCAGACCGAATGCAGTCGTAACCAGCGCTTCCGAAATACCACCGGCGATTGCACCGATACCAGCGCTCTTCTCCGTAGCAATCTTCTGGAATGCGTTCAAAATACCGATAACCGTTCCAAACAGACCAATAAACGGTGCTGTCGAACCGATCGTCGCCAAACCACCCAGACCACGCTTCAGCTTCGCGTGAACAATCGCTTCCGCACGCTCAAGAGCGCGCTGGCTCGATTCGATCTGGCTCTCGGTCACCGCGCCGCCTGAACCAAAGTTACGAAATTCCTGCAGACCGGCCGTCACAACTTCCGCCAGGTGCGACTTCTTGTTACGATCCGCAACCTTCACGGCCTCGTCCAGCTTGCCTTCGCGCAAAGCGCCGGCAACGCGAGGAGCAAAGTCGCGCGACTGCTTACGAGCGGCGCTGAAGTACAACGCACGATCGAAGATCACCGCCAGCGACCAGATCGACATGATAAAGAGCAGAATGACAACGGCGCGCGCCAGGTTGCCCATGCTCCCCCACATCTCGATCGGGGTGAATGTATTAGCGCCCGAGTCCTGGAACAGCAGACCGAGTGTTGAGGGATGAATCGCAAAATGGGTGAGTTCGAGAATCACTGAATCGTTCCTCCTGGAGCTTTGTGGTTCTGTGGAAACATTCGCGATGCTACCATCCAGCCGTTCGGGGTACACATGCCCCGAAGTAGCCAGTAAGTTATTGCTCAGGTAACACCAAAGGTTGGAAAAAACCCTAAGTCACGAGCAAATCTAACTCGCGACTTAGGATATAGGTTGGTTAACTTAGCCGCCCAGGTTGAACACGACGTTCACCGTCGTCTCTACCTCCACCGGCTCGCCATTCAGAAGATAGGGCTTGTACCGCCATCCACGAACAGCTTCCAGTGCACCGGACTGCAACATCGGCGGCCCGCTGATTACCCGCAGGTTCTCAATCGATCCGGACTTTGAGATCGTCGCCTGCAACACCACGGTCCCCTGGATGCGCGCAGCTTTTGCAATAGCCGGATACGTTGGATTCGATCCGGAAAGCTTGTTGCCAGCCATCACACCGGACGAAATAGCAACCTTCTTCGGAGCCGCTGCCTTCACCACCGGGGCAGAGTTCCCCATACCGCCAAGGATGCCACCGATCGCGCCACCGGCTGATCCACCGGCCATTCCTTCCATGCCGGCGATTCCACCCGTCGATGGTGGCGGTGCCGCATCTTCCTTCACCTGCTTGATCTCTTTAGGAATCTTGCTCGGCGCTACGAGCTGGTTCTGCAGCATCTCCGACTTGATCTGAACCTTCGGCGTTGGAGGAGCCGGGGGCGGTGGAGGTGGAGGGGGCGGCGGTGGAGGAGGTGCAACCAGCAGAGTGGTCAGCATCTGGTGGGGCAGGGCTTCCGGGTGCAGCAAAGGCCACAAGATCAAAGCAAGCAGCACAGAACCATTCAGAATAATGGCGATAATGCTGAAGTATTTGCTTTTAGTCTTGAGCTTGCCGCCGGATTCCATCAGTGAATCTTCAAACATGGCCAACCTCGGACGAGAATCGATCTACGTCTTTCCCGGTATAGACACCAACAGCACAAACATTGTTCCCAGAAAGATGAAGATCAAGTGAACGCAGTTGTACCGGAGCCAGTGCGCAGGTGTCAAAAGATGGTCGCCCCCGCGACCTTCCCACCGTAACCAGCAGCGTCGTCACGTCATCCTGCACAAGTAGAGATCGAGGGTCTGCGGATTGTCGAGCTTCGCGTACGGCACAGGCTCCGCTTAGCCGACATCATCCTGCCCATGGAACTTCCGTAGTACCTCGCCCCGAAGTAGTCCCAGCCGCTTTCTGCGTCCCTTTCTTTGACGGTAGAACGGGATCTCGAAGGCTGCATTGACTGCACAAGTGGTAGGGCGCATCATACCGTCCTCCCCCTTGTCGTACATCCTGAGAGTGGGAATCAAGGCCGTTTAACGGACCTCCGCGATGGCCTTTCTATCTCTTAGAACGTACCCCTTTTCACTGAATGCGAAAGTCGTTAGAACGTGGCTTGGCTGTGCGGCGCCGCCGGGAGTACAGGTCTCCACCCCCGCCGGTCCGAAGTTTTTCCGAACCTCTGGGTCCGTTGCAAATGCGCTTTAGAGGCTCTCGACGACCGTTCATCGTGTCCGGGATCTACACAGCCGCCCTCTCCGTTGAAAGTCGCCTGCCCTCCCGGTCGACAAATTGCATCCGGCTGTCTCGACACAGGCCATGCCGTACGCAGTGCGGATCGCTCCAACCCAAAGAAGTGCCTCACCATCAGCTCGACCGGAGCCGAGCACAGTGGAGAGTTCTTAATTGCCACCTGCAGACGAACCTCAATCCGCGGGCCCGGCAAACAAAATCAAATTCCCATCCGGATCTTTCACGACAAACGTCTCGGCACCCCACGGCTCCATTCGCACCGCCTGGTGTAACGAAACACCAGCTGCCTGGAAAGCAGCAAAGAGCCGACCGATCTCCCCAGCCCCCGCCAGCGTAATCGAAGCCGACATCAGCTCCTCCCGCTCCCGCAAGCCCGCAACAAACACCGGCTCATCCATGAATCGCAGCGCCAGTCGCACGTTGTCCCGGCTCACCTGCCCGTAAAACGGAGGTTCGCCATACACAAAGTCAATCGCAAACCCGAGCTTCCCGGTGAAGAAGGCGAGTGACGCTTTAAGATCGCGCACGTAAAGATGAGCCGCCGCCGAAGTAAACACCGGCATAGCATCGGAGGACTCAGGATTCATTGCAGACAAGCCCCCTCCCTGCAGTGAACTTGCCAGCCCATTTGGATCAAAGGCCCGGCGAACTGGCACAGCAGCAACACCAGCCAGCGGAAGGACACACCCATCAAAAGCGCGAAGCGCCTACGCCTGTTCGGCAAATACCATTCGTATGGCTGGACCGCCGTCCTTAAGCCCAGTACTAGGTGGCGCGAGCCTTCTTGCTCGCGGGCAATACCGCAGCCTTCCCATGCCCCGTTCGCCATTGCTGATACGCCACCAGCATCGGCGCCGCGACGGCGATCGACGAATACGTTCCAATGATGATGCCAATCACCAGCGCGAACGAGAAGCCGCGCAGCACCTCGCCACCAAACAGGTACAGTGCCAGCACTGTCAGGAAAGTAAGCCCCGAACTCAACACCGTCCGGCTTAGTGTCTGGTTGATACTGCGATTCACCACATCCGCCAGCGGCTCACGTCGCGACAGCAGCAGGTTCTCGCGAATCCGGTCGAAGACCACAACCGTATCATTCATCGAGTAGCCGATCAGCGTCAGTATCGCCGCAATCACCGTCAGCGTAATCTCTTTAT
>CAZZUX010000049.1:0-14165 GCA_964657395.1 uncultured Ktedonobacteraceae bacterium | reverse complement strand
GAGTAGCCGATCAGCGTCAGTATCGCCGCAATCACCGTCAGCGTAATCTCTTTATTCGCGAGGCTGAACGCACCCACCGTGATCAGCGTGTCATGGAAGACCGCGACCACCGCCGCCACACCATAGATCAGCTCAAATCGGAACCACAGGTACACCAGCATCCCGGCCAGCGAATAAACCGTCGCCAGCAGCGCCTGGTTGCGCAACTGCTTGCCCACCTGCGGTCCAACAATCTCAACGTTGAATACGTTAAAGCCAGACAGGTAACCATCCTGCTTCAGCTCGGCCACCACGCTCGCATCAGCAACCCCATTCAGCGAATCGACACTTGGGATCAACCCACCATGCTGCTTATCGCGGAAGTCGGCAATCGCCCCGGCCTGCGCAGCATATTTAGCCTCGGAACCAGGACCCAGGTGGCTCGGATCCTTCTGCACCATTAAATCGGTCAATGCACCCCGGCTGGCATTATCCAGGTCCAGCTTGCCTTCGCCCGCCGCCCCGGTCGCCGAATAGTACTTGGTAAGCGCGCTCACAATACTTGCACGCCCGGCATCCAGGCTGTTCTCACTGGTCTCGCTCTGCGGCAGCGACACGATGACTTCGTTCGTCCCTGTTCCAAAGGTCTGGATACTGGCGTCGCGAATCCCGGCCTTATCCGTTGCCTGGCGCAGCTTGTCAATATTCGGCGCCTGCTCCGTCTTCACATAAATCAGCGTGCCGCCCTTGAAATCCACGCCGCGCGGAATGTGGTGCCAGAACAGCATCGACAACACGCCCGCCACACTGAAGACAAGCGAGAAGCTGAGGAAATACCACTTCTTGCCAAGCCAGTCGATCTCTACTTTGCGAAACAATTCCACGTCGAAAGGTGCTCCATCGATACCGCCGGACCCACGAGCCGCAGCAGCCAAAATCCAGAATTTCTGAAACAAATCCGCACTACGTCCACCAGCACGAAATCAGCCGTGCTTCTTCAAAGCCAGACCACCGCAAAGCAGGCTACTTCTGAAACAGCTTCGCCCCAACCTTCATCGCCCTGTTCTCCACCAGCATCGCGACTGCCACAAACGCCGCCCCGGCCAGCAATCCCGATCCAAGACTCTTCGCCCAATGCATCGGCGTAATCCCTTTAAGCTCTTCCGTCATCCCCATCCCCTTAGACAGTCGAAATCAGCCCGTAGAATTCAGACCGTCAAATCTTTTGTCGTCTCGGCTGAAGCGAAGCATAGTGGAGACATCTCAACCGTATCCCCACACGCCACTCGCGGCCGCATCCATCAACCGATCGACAGCGCTTCTCCGCGCGCCTTCCGGTTCAAGTTCGCATCGAAGATCGTCCGCGACACAAACACGGCCGTGAACAGATTCGCCAGCAAACCAAACGTCAGTGTCACCGCAAACCCGCGCACCGGCCCTGTCCCGAACAGGAACAGAATCGCCGCCGACACAATCGTCGTCACGTGCGTATCGATAATCGTCGTCCACGCGTGCGCAAATCCCTGGTCGACCGCAGCCGACGGGCTCTTCCCCGAATGCAGTTCTTCCCGAATTCGCTCAAAGATCAGCACATTCGAGTCAACGCCCATACCAATCGTCAGGATCACACCGGCAATCCCCGGCAGCGTCAGCACCGACCCCGTATACCCCATGAACCCCAGCAGGATCACCAGGTTCAGAAACAACGCCAGGTCCGCATTGATGCCCGCGCCGCGATAGTAGATCAGCATGAACGCCATCACGGCGAGCATGCCCACAATCGACGCCATCACACCCGCGCGAATCGAATCCGCACCCAGCGACGGTCCAACCGTCCGCTCTTCCAGGTAGTGGATCGAGGCCGGTAGCGCGCCCGTCCGCAGCATTAGCGACAGGTCCGTCGCCTTCTGCTTGCCCAAACCCGTAATCCGTCCCTGGTCGCGAATCGCCTGCTGAATATTCGCAACTTCCTGCACCTTGTTATCCAGCACTACTGCCAGTGACTTGCCGATATTCGAGCTGGTGAACTGGTAAAACCGCTGACCCGCATTGGTCGTCAGGATGAACGTCGCATCTGGCCGACCATTCTCGTCATTGCCCGGTTCGGCATCGCGGAAGTCGTTACCCGCCACCACTGCCAGCCGCTGCAACACGTAATACTGTCCCTGCAGCGAGCTCTCATTTCCGCCATACGGGAGAAGCACCTGGTCGGGCGGCACCGCACCAGCCGAGGCCACATCCGTATACGGCCCGCTCACCACCTGGTGAATCTCCAGCCGCGCCGTCGACTGAATGATGTCCCGCACCCGGCCCGGATCATCCACGCCCGGCAGCTCCACCAGGATCTGGTTCTTGCCCAGCCCGTACTCCTGGATCGTCGGCTCGCTCACACCCAGCGAATCAATGCGCGTCCGGATTGTCTCAATCGCCTGCTGCAGCGCATGATCTTCAATCGTCTGCACTTCCGACGGCTTCATCGTCAGCGTGTACGAATTGTCCGCAGCCGACGCAACGTTATATTGCGCCGCATACTTCGAATCCAGCAGCCCGCGCACATCGCCCGTCTTGTCCGGAGAAATCCCTGCCACATGAATAATGTCCGGCCGCGCCTGTTCCGTCTTGCCTACTGTCGACGCCTGGATCCCGGCCGCCTGCAGATCGGCCTCAATCCGCGCGACGTCATTATCCGTCACCGCTGACATGGCCTCTTCCACCATCACCTGCAGCACCAGGTGCGTGCCGCCGCTCAGGTCCAACCCCAGGTGAATGCGGCTGCCCACAGCCTGTTTCCACGCGGTGCCGTTTACGCCGTGCGGAATGCCGAAGATGCCGTAAATGAAGACCAGCAGTACGCCAATAATGAGTAGTAGTTTCGTAGTGAAGTTCTTGCGCATGGTTATAAATTCAGACTCACAGCAGAAAATGGTAGTACCGGAAAGCTCCCGAATGGCAGCCTTTCCGCGCAGTAACGCTACTTCGCTTCCTCTTCGTTCGTCGTCACCGACGCAATCGCACTCTTCACAATCTCTACCTTCAGATTGTCAGGAGGCAGCCGCAGCGTGATCGTCTCATCTCGCAGCGCCAGGATAATGCCGCGCATCCCGCCCGTTGTCGTAATCCTGTCCCCAGGCTTCAAGCCGGCGAGCATCTCCGACCACTGCTTCTGCCGCTTCTGGTTCGGCCGCACCAGCATCATATAGAAGACACCAATAATCAGCACAAACGGCAGAAACGTCGTCAACTGCTGCGGTGAAAACCCCGCAAACCACGCACCCATCACCCCTGGACCCACATGGCCCAGCCCTGCATTCACAAGCTCAGTCAAAACAGCCCTTCCTGGCACAGGCGCGGCAATCCCGACGCCCTTCAGACTACAAACACTCTATTGTCCCACTTCTCAGCCCAAAAACACCTGCCCGCCAGAAAATGGATAATTACCACTTGAGACCGGGCACCGCCCGCATCAAGATGAATCCGGTTAAGAGCAGGACCGGGTGCCCATCCTCGCGCAGCTAGGGTGGGTATGGCGAAGCCATCCGCTCTCGGTTGAGGCGCCCATCAACTCCCGTACTCATCTCTCGACCCAAACGAGCGCAGGGGAGAGATCTCACCGCCTCAATCCACGCCCGTCTCCTTTAGGCTGTCCCGCGAAACCGCCCACACCTTTCGTAGCAGCACCGGCAGCGACCCGTCCCCTACCCCTCGCCGAACCGCCTTCATCAGATCCAGGTAATACGCCAGGTTATGGATCGTATTCAGCACCATTGCCAGCGGCTCCTGCGCATGCGTCAAGTGCCGCAGATACGCCCGGGTATACCGCGCACACACTATGCAACCGCACTCCGGATCCGCCGGCCCCTGGTCTTCCGCAAACCGACGCCCCTTGATATTCAGCCGCCCCTCTGAAGTAAACAGCAGCCCATGCCGCGCCGCCCGCGTCGGCAGCACGCAGTCCATCATGTCCACGCCCATCGACGCGTACTCCACGATCTCTTCCGGATACCCCACACCCATCACATACCGAGGCTTGTCCCGCGGCAGATAGGGAAGAACCGCCTCGATCACTTCGCGCGTCAGATGCCGAGGCTCCCCTACGCTCAGGCCGCCAATCGCATATCCCGGCAAATCCATTTCTACCAGCCGCTCCGCCGATTCCCGCCGCAAATCCGGGTACATCCCACCCTGCACAATCCCAAAAAGAGACTGATACCCGTCTTTCCCAAATCTGGCTGCCCCAGGTTTGCCTCCCGGCACCTCAGACGACCGCCAGGGAACCTCCCCCTTATGCGCCTCAAAATAATCTTTACTCCGCCGAGCCCACGCGAGCGTCCGGTCCAGAGAAGACCGCGCCCGTCCATACTCGGCCGGATACTCCGTACACTCGTCGAACGCCATAATCACGTCCGCGCCCAGCGCAATCTGGATCTCGATCGACCGCTCCGGCGTAAAAAAATGCAGACTCCCATCCAGGTGCGACCGGAACTGCACTCCCTCGTCCGTCACCTTGCGCAGCTCATTCAGGCTGAACACCTGGAACCCGCCCGAATCCGTCAGCATCGCATGGTCCCAGCTGATAAATCGGTGCAGCCCACCCATCCGCCGCACCAGCTCAAACCCCGGCCGAAGATAAAGGTGATACGTATTCCCCAGGATGATCTGCGCCCCCAGAGACTCCAACACATCCTGCGGAACTGCCTTCACGGACCCGACCGTCCCTACCGGCATAAACACCGGCGTCTCCACCTCGGCATGCGGCAGCGCCATCATGCCACGCCGCGCCAGCCCCAATTCCGCATCGCTGATAAACGTTAGAGACACTCGCCGATTGTAGCCGCCCACTCGCGGAACAAAACCACTTCAGCAATCCTCTCTGCTGGCATCGCAACGAGCTTTCCTTGAGTCACGCGGAGACGACACTCTTAAGAAACGGTGCCTGGGTGTCTCGCCGAAAGCCAACTTACAAGGCCAACGAAATGCGGGAAGAGTTCGAAGGCAATTGGCCGCTCATCGCGTCAGGAGCGATTTCTTTTCTGGCCATCGAGAACGCGGAGTCCATCACCGTTTCACCGGAATCTTGCCGGGAGCTAGCGCGTTGAGTCTTTACGCTTCATCAAGAACAGGCGTCCAAAGCGAATGGGTACATAGGCATATGCTGGACTCTCTGCTGCCGCAATCTGGCCGAAAGAGGCCGGTTTGACCACGACTACGTAGTCCGGCTGCTGGTCCTGCAGCCAAGACCTCAGGTCGTGATGAAAAATACGTCGAGCGTTTGGAGGATTCGTTAAACCCATCACATCATCCATATACCGCTCGTCATACCAGCCGAGCGCACCTATTTCTATCGCTGCAATCTTCGCATCAGGCTTCGTATGGTCTCGAATCCAGGTACCCATGGCGGCGTAGTCGGCATCGACCTTGTTTTGACCCATCTTATAAATTGCAGTTCCAAAGCAATCCACAATTACCAGCATCAGAAGAGCGTAGGCCCAGGCTGTCTTGGAACTCCCCGAACGGCGTAAGTCGCTATGAAGAAAACAAACGGGGCATAGTACCAGTGATAGTTAGGAATATTGCAGAGGATGTAGAACGCGCCCAGCGCAAAACAGAATGGTAAAAGTACACGGTTCATCCTGCTTGAACCCTCCTGCCAAGCCCCACGCACAGCCAGAATCAAGCCAAGAGGTACTACATAGATAATGGGCATAAATATGCTGAGCATCTGCCCGAGGTGTAGGAATGCATGGGGCCAATGTCCCCAATATCCCGAGAAGGCTTGCTCGAACTTGGCCGTTGCGGAAGAGGGCAGCCACTTACCGTAAAAAGCACGATTGAAGACTAGGTAGCTCGCCAAAATGAACGCCGGTGCAACATAGGAAAATAGGGCGGGACGACGGCGTTCCTGCACCAGCCGTAGCCCAACAACAACAACGAGTGCCATTCCCTCAAATCGTGTAAGCACGGTGAGGAGTGCAAGCATCGGGATCCAGTTCAGGCGTTCCTCTTTGTACGCGAGCGTCAACAGGCTCAGCATGAGCAGGAAAAGCGGTGTCTCCATACCCAGGCACAGGTAAAAATACCAGGTGGCTGCAATCACGAGACCGGACCATGGCACAAGCCGCTCCATCACCACGCAGGCGGCGATGAAACATCCGCCTCCGAGAATGAACTCCGCCAGCAGTATGTGTCCGCGCAACATCCAGGATGCTACAAGCAAAAGTGCAGTAAAGAACGGTGAAGTAAGTGCATTGACCCTTTCACCAGGATTAAAGACCAGTCCCAGGCCGTGTAAGGCATTCCGCACGTACCGTGCGTAAATCAGCGCGTCATCCCCATAGAAGTGACGGGAGGCCCAGCAGATCGAACTTACGATGAAACAAATCACCAGGAATCGCCAGCGCATAAACAAGGATAGTACCAACCAAAGTGGCCGATCGTCTCAGGGATAAGGATGGTGCCGGGAAAGAGTCAAGACCTGCGAAGTTGGATTGATAACTTGCCATAGCTTCATGCCTGGGAAACAAGAGGAAGCTGCGACTGTCCATACAGTGGGAGATTTCTAACTCCTGATCTGCAGAAAGTTGAGTGTAGTGCACTGCAACCCCGCAGAGTTGGCAGCCATCACCCACAAGGAAAAAAAGTTCTTGTTCCTGTCCACGCATACGCCGCTGCCGGCGCCACCAGAAGTTCTACCGCCTCACCACAAAGCGTGTCGGACACTCTGGGCGTTACACTTTCCCGATGGTGTTCTCAGACGGCTATAGGCAAACCTGCTCGAGCGGCAACGCCGCCGACTTCATCAGGTATCCGGATGGAAATCGGAGCAAGATGTGTTCGCTGTTGAGCCACACGAAGGACGAGGGCAAACGCTCCGATATGCCTGAATAGTATTGGTGTATTTAGTCGGAAGAAAACAATTTGATGTTTGCCCCTTCCTCGATTTCGAAGCCCAACTCTGGAGCAGCAGCATGGCACCTCACGACAAGAAGGTCACCATCCATAAAGCTGTCATCTACCGGGTCGTCGCTGAAAAATCTTGAAGCAGTGCGCTTTCCGGGACAGCCATAGCTTTCATGCAGCAGATCATCCGGCCGCCCGACGCATATACTGATCCCAAAACACAAGCTCTGAACCTGCATGTTTCGAAGATCAGGCCTCCGCGCAAGCTCAGGAAAGACCGCCATCCCTGCAGCCGCTGCTTTTCCTTCGAGCAACGCAAACTAAAATCCAAAGCAATGGCCAACCAAGCAATCGTCGAAGCCGTCTTCACCGGACAGCCCAGGCAGATCATCGATGATCGCGGCACATGGACCTCTTCCATCTATCGCGAGCGCGTGGAGAAGCCCGTTGCCATTTCGCTGAACGGTCTCGATGGAGACAAAGTGGCGCAGCCCTATCACGGCGGCCCCGGCGCAGCGATTTGCGTCCACCTCTTCGACCATTACTCGTTCTGGAAAAGGCACCTCGACCTCGAACTGGCGGCAGGCTCTGTCGGCGAAAATATCTCCCTGCAGAACATCACTGAAGACCAGGTCTGCGCAGGAGATCTCATCCGACTCGGCACCGCACTGGTACAAGTAAGCGGTCCGCGCGTACCATGTGCCAACCTGGCCCGCCGCATCGGACGAGCCGACTGGGTCAAGCTCACCATTCGCGAGAACAGGACAGGCTTTTACCTGCGCGTGCTCGAACCAGGAGTCGTGCAGGCAGGTGACGCATGGCTACTCCAGCAAAGACTCAACGAGACCGGCTCCATCCCCGCGATCAATCGATGTATGTATCTCGACTTTGATCCGACTTTCGCCAACCTCATGCTGCGAATGTCGGGTCTCGAGGAATGGTGGAAGGAACAGGCACGCCAGAAGCTCGAAAATTATTCGGAACACTGGACGTCAGCAATGAAAGACGGATGAAATCCGATCTCGCTCATCGCAGACCGCAAATTTCGAAAGATGAATGGATGGGATTTGAGAAGAGCAGCTTCAGATCGCGCATGTAACATCTCCGTCCAGCGTCACGATTGTCGAGCGGTAGACCGATAAGCTCTCCAGAGCACCTGACCGTAGTTCTCCTCCACGACGGCGTAGTCAACTCAGCCGTATGGGACTATGCCTGCCGGCACTTTCACGTCATTCGTTACGATCGCCGTGATTATGGCCACTCCCCGCGTCGAAGAAACCCTACTACGAACCAGTGACATCGCATCCATCCTGCACGCTCACAAGGTCACGCAGGCTGCACTGGCCGGCAGTTCTCACCGAGGCAACATGGCCTCATGTGTTGCGATTCGTTACCCGCAGCAGATCAGCGACCTTGTTCTTGTCGGCCGGAAGCAGACGTCTTCAATTACTCTGATCACTTCATCATGGCGCAGATGAAATTAAAGGAAGCGAAAGATCCTACAAAAGTTCGAGCTCGGAACAACTACTTCATTGCACTTGGAAATGATGCTCTCCGCGAGCACCTCCGAAAACTGCTCAATGCTTCGCCGCAGAACCACAAGCACGCCGACATGCCGCTTTCGGGAAACATGTTTTCCCTATGTGCGCGATCTTCATATGCCTGTGCTGGTTCTCACCGTATCGGCCGACATCGCCGACAACCAGGCAGTCTCCGGCGCCCTAAGCTACAGCAGCTACTCACAAATCCCGAACCGCCCCTATGCCAAGGGTTCAAAACATAAAGCGATTGCATATCAAGCAGCGGATGTAGCACCAATCGACGCAATTCCTGCGATTGCTCTACAATCCGGAAGCCCCGATCAGCATCATCTTCGGACAGGACCAGGAGCTCTCATAGCGCTCCAGGTGGTCTTTCGACCTTCAACAGCAATGACCCGAAGATGCGTCGGAACCGGTCGGAGCCAGTGCTGGTTACAACTTTGCTGAAACGAAATGGTGTCTACATCCTGACTCCATGTGTCTCAGGATGGCACGAGCAAATACTGAACTCCAGATTCTGAATAATCTCGGTTTCTTTCAACAACGACGAGCCTGGTAGCAACTCGACTCACCGCAACCCTCCGAATGGACACAGGGTAAGTTCAGTTTCTCGCAGCATCCGCACTCGAATCTCCCCGGAAGCCGCCGCATCAACGCCGGAGGAATGTGCAACCCGTCTATCGAGGACATAGCCAATCGCATCGTCATCATCTCCGCTGGAGGCGTGTGGATGATCGAGAGCGAAGGAACGTCTTCAGCATGACTTCGGTTCACTAAACCCGGACCGCCGAATTAAAAATCTATTCGCACGCGGATGGCAAAATTCAATCCAAGCTCTAAATGCGATCCATAACAACGGACCTGCCTCCGCCTGCATTCCGAGCAGCGCCGTTGCCAACATAAAGCCACCCGAGCTTCCCCAATGGCGCGATTAATTCTCCCCCACCCTCCACTTCAAACCAATTATCCCCACCAGCGGCGTTCCCAGCGTCAGCACCGGCGTCCGTCCCGCCTGGATCGTTCTGTCCAGCAGATTCTGCCCTTCGGCGTACACATCCAGACCATGCGGGAAACTGTGCGACGCATATCCATCCATCTGGAAGAACCCGCTCAGCCGCTGCACATTCGCATCATCATCGAACTGGTGTCCCGATACCCGTCCTTCGAGCCGCAGCAGTCCAATCCGTTGGCGCTCCGCCTGCAACTGCAGAGTTCCGACATTGTGCGCCACCTGCGGAATCCACTTCCCCGGCAACAAAGGATTCGGCCGATATCGCGTCACCGTCGCATTAGCAAACTGGTAGCCCGCCGTCGCCGTCAGCCACCGCAGCGGATGACTCTCCACATCCACCGACACTCCGCGGCTCCGTATCTGGCCCAGATTCTCCCGCTGCGCCGTAATTGCCGTCGCTGTCGTCGTCAGAGTGAGTGCCGTAATCGGGCGGTTCACCTCGGTCCAGAAATAGCTCGCCCGCAGTGATGGCAATGCGCCATGTCCAGACACCACCGCTCCTGTTTCCCAACCCGTCGCTCGCTCTGACAACAGATCCGCATTCGGCAGCGTCGTCGTCTGCCCAACCTGGCCAGTGCGGTAAAGCTCATTCTCAGTTGGCGCACGATACGCCCGGAACGCAGAGCCCGTCACTGCCAGCGTCGGCGTCAAATGCCGCAACACACCAATGCGCGGGTCAAACACGTTCTCACTCACTCGCGGCTCGGCCAGTACTGTAGGAAAATACTCGCGCGCATCGAAGGTCCGGAAGAAATCCATCCGCGCTCCAGCACTGATCGTCCAATCTTTCGGTGTCCACAACACCTCGCCGTACAGCCCCGTCTGCCTCTGCCGCGCAGTGATGTCCTTCAGGCTCGTTGCCTCACCCTTCGTCTTTCCCGTCGTGCTGAAGCCAACTTCCTCATCCACAGCCCGCACATCCCGCGTATCCGCTCCACCCAGCACCAGCAGATTGGGCCTCAATGCCTGCGTCCACCGCACCGTCCCACCCAGCTCCGTCGCCGGCGTTTCCACAAAGCGTGTCACCGCCTCTGAACCGCGACCTACAGCAATCGACGAAAAGGCCTGGCGATAGTGGTCCGCCGTTCCATGCAGCCGCACCAGCAGGCTTCCGCCTGACGCGTCACTCCAGTCCGCTCCACTTTCGATGCGCCACAGCCGTGTACCGTTCGGCGTTAACGGCGTGCCATTACTCCGCGCCTCATTCAGCACATTCGCCCGGACAAAGCCATGCCCCGTCCCCAAAAACTCGCGGTTCAATTCCACGCGCCCATTCTGCGCATGAACATTCGAGTTCACATCCACCGGCCCGCGTACCTCCGGCGCCACCAACGTGTAACCATCCGTGAGCAGCACACCTCCTGCTGCCAGGCCAGCCCATTTGCCCCGTTGAGCCGTTCCCAGCCCCGCCTCATCGAACGTGTTCAGCGATCCATAACTGCTCAGCATCTGGAACGAGTTGCCTTCCGGCCGCACTGCCGTCAGATCCACCACGCCGCCAATCGCGCTCGATCCGTACAGATCGCTCGCGCCCCCGCGCACAATCGTTGCCGATTGCACCACCAGCTCCGGCACTTCATCCCAATGGATCCAGCCGCCATACGGATCGTTCAGCGGGTCTTCATCCGACAGCACCAGCGTCCTGCTTGCCGCCGTCGAACCCAGGCCGCGTAGCGAAACCCCCTGGGACGTTGGATTCGATACCAGCGAACTCGTTCGCCGGAACAATTCAAAGCCCGCCACCTGCCGCAGCCTGTCATCCAGCGACTGCCCTGTTGTCTGCGACAGCGCCGCGCTGCTCAAGACCAGCGTGCTCGCGGGCGTCTTCGACAACCGCAACGGCGTGCCATACGCACTTACCGTCACCGTCTCCTGCGGCCCCGCCGGCGTCATCACGATCTTCAATGCCATCGTCGATTGACCGCTCACCGGCACATCCTCGGATCGAAACCCCGCTGCCTCCACGTGCAGAACCACCGGCCGTCCCGCCGGAACCGTCATCACAAACTGCCCATCATTCCCGGTCACGACACTGGTTGCACCTGCAGGCGCCGTCTTCAGCCGCAGGGAAGCGTGAGCCAGCGGCGCGCCAGTCCCATCCGACACCATGCCGGAAATCGCCCCCACATCGGTCCGTTCCGGCCCGTTCACCGTCACCTGGCCCCCCGACACCGGCGCACTCGCCAGCCCAAAGCCCAGCAGCCATGCCGCGATCACTGATCTCCACTGCCTCGTAGCCACAAATTCCAATGCGTACTCTTCTCCACCGCGTTGCATCGAGCCTAGCCGAACCTTCTGCCTTTCCCAAGCAGTGATTTCAATCTGCCACGCACTGCGTCCCGGATAAGACCGCCCACCTGCTCGCTGCTCGAATCGGGAACTCTGAAGTGGCCAGTCGCGCGCATCACCCCGGCAGCCTGGCGCCCAAACTGGAAACCCGACGCGTACGTGACGGCGCGTCCGCCACATCCCAATCCGGAATGTCTGCTCCTATACGGAGGATCTCAACAGGCTGTCGAAGATCGTGCCAAGCATAGCCCTCACCTTGCGGTCAGGCAGCACATCCGGCGCAAGGTCAGCTTCAAGCACCAGCGCCGAGAAGACTCCTCCCAGCGCTTCCCCGGCTGCCCTTGCAGGACTGCCAAAGAGTTCAACAAGCGCCCCCTCCACACCTCACCTAACTCCTGCTCAGCATGCCAAAGCCTTTGCTTCACCTCAGGATTGCGTGTGACGAGGAGTTTCACTTCAAGGATAATTAGCGCCCACCGCCTCTCTCTCGAAAGGTCAACGTAAAACCTCCGGAACGCAGCGATTTTTGTCTCGCGCGTCGGAGCGCGTTCCAGCGCGCGACGAAGCTTTGCCTGGTAGTCGCGGCTTTTTCTTTGGCCAGCGCTAAAAACAATTCCTCTTTGCTTTTGAAATGAGCGTAGAGCGCTCCCTTGCTGAAGCCCGCCGTCTCTGCGATCTCCTCCAAAACCGGCTGGCTGGTATGTTTTATGCCGGCTCGAGCCAGGTCACAGCGCTGGATAACGGAGATGAAATGAACAGACTCTCAGGAAAGATCGTGCTGGTAACAGGCGCTTCCAAGGGCATCGGTGCAGGCATAGTGAAGAGACTTGGAGCCGATGAGGCAACGGTGGTCGTAAACTTCGTGTCGAGCCGCGAAGGAGCTGACAGAACAGTAGAAGAGATCGTGATAAATGGCGGACAGGCTTGGACAGTCCAGGGAGACTTCTCGCAGCCACCGGAAATCACACGCACCTTCGCAGAGATTGAGCAAACGCACGGGAGGCGCGACGTCCTCGTGAACAACGCCGGCGTAGCCGCCTCCGGTCGGCTGGAGAGCGTCACGGCTGAGCAGTTTCATCGTCTGTTTTGACCTGAATGTGCTCGGTCTGATCCTGTCAGGACAGGCCGCCGTGAAGCTGATGAACAACGGCGGATCGGTGATCAACATCGGTTCGTTGTCGGGATTGATGCCGTCGACGTGTGGGTCGGTCTACTCAGCGACGAAGGCAGCAGTCAATAACCTCTCGATCACCCTCTCAAAGGAGCTGGGACCGAAGCAGATCCGGGTCAATGCATTGAACCCCGGCCTCGTCATCACGGAAGGATCGGAGACGGCCGGCTTCATGAAAGGTGAGCGCTACGTGCGGCCATAAAAGGCACCCCACTCGCGCGAGCCGGATAGCCGGACGACATCGCCAGAGTAGCCGCCTTCCTCGCATCCGATGAGTCGTACTGGGCCACAGGACAACTGATCCAGGCCGCCGGCGGAGTCATCCTTAAGTCCCTGCACGATGTCGCTATAGATCGTTCTGCAACGGGCGATGCAGAGCTTCCACAACACCATGCACCCTGAGCAGAGCATCGCACCTCGGCTTTTCGCTACACACAAGCTTCGGACCCCAAGGGTTTAACCGTCTCAACAAAACAAAAGCAGGAACAGGGCTTCAACCTCGCGTCACCCAAGCAGAACTGTGCGAAGCCAACGGTTCTTCCATCTAGTCGATCGCAGTCTGAGAGCCGCAGCGAAGTCTAGCAAGCGCAACTACAGTCCATTTTCGGTAACCCATCGGCAATGTCCCACCTCGCTACGCAGAAGCTTGCCAGGGGCATGGCGTCAGCCGTGCCATCATCGCTGCAGTCACGTGGGCGACAGCACCTGCGCTTGCCAAAGCAGGACCCCGCGCAGACCACGGCAACTCTTGCAAACAATTAGCGGGGGGATGGCACCTCGCCGATCTCGCTATTAACAAGCTCTCGAAACTCATAGTTTCAGCCATGCCATCAACACCGGCCGATGACGGAGGCATCAGCCCATCTACGATCCACCCAGGCAGAAACTCTGGGAAGCCCACGGCAATTCTCCAACCGAGAGAGTCATGACCTCTCACTACGCAGAAGCTTTCCATGGGGCATGGCTTCAGCGGTGCCATCAATCACAGCAGTGAACAGGGCTTCAGCCCCTGCGGTTCCTTGGCCATGCATCTATCCGCAGTTTCTGCCTGCCTTCGAATCTCTTCTACTAACCTCATGGACGCAAGAGCGTTCGCCTTGGTCAGCGACTCCACAGCGTCTTGAAACGAAAAGAACCCAGGCGCAACCTTCGTCGTGCCAGGAACCTCGTGGTCGATGACTGTTCTTACAACCGCCTGCCTCCGCTATGACATTCTGCTCCTCACCTGAACATCACGCATCCGACCATGTACCATGCCAGCCATGAACTTCCCGTC
>CAZZUX010000048.1:0-26583 GCA_964657395.1 uncultured Ktedonobacteraceae bacterium | reverse complement strand
CGGCCGGGAGGAGAAGGCGAAGTCGACTAACTGCACAGTGGTCTTGGTCGCGCCAACAGCAGGGATTTTCCAGAAGGGCCCGATGCCGAAGATGAAGAACAGCAGGATCACCAGCGGCAGGATCGTCGCGATGCGCAGACGGGCTACTCCGAACTTCCCGACCATTACCAGGATCAGAATCATGGCTGCCAGGCCGGAGGCGCAGGCACCTGTGATCGTTCGAGCAGGGGGCATATCGTCCGGATGCACAATGTGCCAGGGAATCACCAGCACCAGGGCCACGGTGACGCCAGTTAGAAGAGCGTGCATGCCCAGTAACCAGGGTCGCAGGCCGCGACGTCGGATGCGGTTGAGATAGTCGCCCGTGAGGATAGTGATGGGCGGGATGGAAGGCAGGATATAGCCGGGCAGCTTGGATTGCGAAAGCGAGAAGAAGAAAATCGGAAAAATGGCCCAGAGGATCAGGAACTCGGGAAAGGCATCGCCGAAGCGTTCATGGCCGACGTAGTGGTACTTGGCGCGGCGTGCTTTCCATTCGTTCACCGATTCGCCGACCGCATCCACCAGGGCCCGCAGGGCGATGACAGTCCACGGGAGCAGGGCGAACATGGCGACGATGAGGTAGTACCAGGCTGGTTGCTGATGCTCATACCTGCCGGTCGTGAAGCGTTCCAGGTTGTGCTGAAAGAAGAAGACGCGCACGAAATCCGGATTGCGGCGGGTGACCGCGATATACCAGGGCAGCACGATCGCCAGGTACAGCGCGATGCCGGGCCACCAGATGGTGCGTCGCAGCAGCGACCATTCCTTCCGCAAAGCAGCAAAGGTCAGGATGATACAGAAGGCCAGGAATGGCGCAACCGGACCTTTGGCGAGAGTGGCGGCTGCATTAAAAAAGTACAGATCGAAGAGCCAGAACTTCTTGTCTGTCTCATACCAGGCATACCAGCCGAGCATACCGATGCAGAAGGGGGCGGCCAGCTGCATGTCCGTCGACGCGCCGCGAGCGAAGGCGATGATGCCGACGCAGGTAGCCGTGATGAGAGCGGCATCCAGCTCGCCCCCTTTGCGGAAGCGGCGGATATGCAGATAGATCAGGAAGATAAGGGCCGAGGCGAAGCTGGCCGACGGCAGACGAGCAGCCCAGTCGTGCACGCCGAACTCCTTGAACGAGAACATGGCGCGCCAGTAAAACAGGGCAGGCTTCTCCAGCCATGGTCTCCCGTACAGGATGGGAGTGATGTAGTCATGCCGGATGAGCATCTCGCGTGCCACCTGGGCATAACGCGGCTCGTCGGCACCGACCAGGCCAAGGCCATCCCCACCAAAGATGGGAACGAGGCCGTAGAAGAGGAAAAAGCTGCTGAAAATGATGAGAGTCAGGGCCTCAAGCATTGGCTTGAGAAGCGGGTGACCATGCCGCTCGGGTATGAGCTCGACCTGGGCTGGACCGGGCTCGATCTTTCGTGTCGTATCCAAGGATTGTCGCTTCAGTGCAGCCCGTCTGCGCGTTTCAGGTGCTTACTTTGCAGGTTTCAAGCGGCCTTATCAGGCTAACAGAACCGGATGGCGGGAAAGCGTGGCTTTGCCGATGCGCGGCTAGCGAATCTTTTGGAGGAGCTCGAGAATCTCGTGCAGGGCGTTGGAGACAGGGCCACGCAGGGTGCATCCACTGGCATTGACATGACCGCCGCCGCCTAAACGCTCGGCTACTTCTGCCACGTTCACCTGGCCCTTGCTGCGGAGACTGAGACGAATACGGCTGTCCGGCAGTTCGCGAAGGAAGACGGCAACATCCACGCCCGAGATGCTGATCGCGTAATTGACGATGCCTTCGCAGTCCTCCTCCGCCGCCGCGGCACACACCATGTCGTCGAGCGTGACCCATAACCACGCGAGCTTACCGTCCCGCGTGAGGGTAGAGAGAGCTCTGCCAAGCAATGCCATTTTCGACAATGGATTGGAGAAGTAGACCTGTTGCGCAATGGGGGCAGGCTGCGCACCCAGGCGCACCAGCTCCGCAGCCAGGCTGAGAGCATGGGCATCCGTGCCCGCATAGCAGAAAGATCCTGTGTCCGTGAGCAGAGCCGTGTAAAGGCAGGTCGCAATGGCAGGCGTCATGTGGGAACCGGCAGCGATCATGGCTTCTGCGTTGGCGAGATCGAAGACCATTTCAGCGACAGCACTCGCGCCTGGCTCGATCCAGTTCACGGAGGCAAACGGTTGTCCGCTCGCGTGGTGGTCGATATTTACAATCCTGCGGCCTTCCAGGCCTTGCAGACCCGAGCGATCCAGACCATCGCACTCCAGCAGGATCACGAGATCGTAGGTGTCATCCACGCGGAGCACGTTCCTGATGTGTTCCGCACAGGGCAGCCAGCGATACAACCTTGGCACCTTGTCGCTGGACACCATGTCCACCTGCTTGCCCATCTGCTCCAGCATCATGCCGCAGGCCAGGATGGAGCCGATTGCATCCCCGTCAGGCCGCGCATGAGACGAGACGAGGATGTGATCCGAGTCAGCGATGGCAGCAAGCACTGCTTCCCGGGACTCCCGGGAAGTTACATGCAGCTGTGGCAATCCTGAAAGATGGGTATGAGCGGTTCTGGGTTGAGAGATGCTTCGCATGATCGCACGTCATAGGCCATACAGCAGCAGACCGGTTGTCTTACTTGGGTGTGATTTCCTTTGCAGGTGTTTCGACACTTCCAGCAGTTTCACTGGTGTTCTTTGATCGCTTCTTCATGCGGCCCAGCAACTCGTCGATGCGCATCTTCAGGTTCTCTGACTTGTCGATGTGGAAACTCAATTCCGGCACAAAGCGAATACCCATCCGCTGCTTGATAGTGTGGCGAATATAGCCTTGCGCTGCTATCAATGCTTCGAGGGTTTCCCGCTGGTCATCCTCGCTGCCATCGACGGTGATGTAAACACGCGCGGACTTTGCCCCGGGATTCAAAACGACTTCGCTCACGTAGGCAAAACTGATGCGGGGATCTGACAACTCGCCTTCGATCATGGTGCTGATCTCGTCACGCAATGTCTCTGCGACACGATCCTGGTGGTATTTCCTTGCTCGCTGTACCGGCATGGTCCACTTCCTTTGCCTAAACTTTGAAGGATATCAGAGCGCATATGCAGAAACAGCCGAACACGCGCTTTTCACCAAAGATCCACGGCCCCTGTCATGACTCATGGGATTTCCATACTTCCGACTGCAGGCAGCAGCTATACTGCGCTTCCATGAAGCACAATTCGATCGTCGCTGCTGCGTTCTTTGCTGTTCTTTTATTTTGTTCCGGACCTGATGTCTACAGTGAAGCGCAGACTCCGCAGACGCCCGGAGCCGCTGCCTCGCCGCATGCGCAGGCAAGCGGCATGCCGATGCCGCACGGCACGATTACGGACGAACATCTCGGCGCTGTCTCCTACCTGGTATCGTGTGCTGAGACCACGCAGGCGCCGTTCAATCGAGGCGTAGCCCTGCTGCATGATTTCTGGTACGAAGAAGCGCAGCACCAGTTTGCGCAGATATCCGCCGCTGATCCAGGATGCGCCATGGCGCAGTGGGGCGAGGCCATGGCAGCCTTTCACCAGATATGGGATCGGCCCGGCGCCGAAGCCTCTGCTCACGCACGCGCTTTATTGCAGACCGCGAATACGCATCCGCCGAAGACGGCTCGCGAACGCGAGTACCTCGCCGCTCTCACTGCTTTCTTCCAACCGGGTCAGCCGGATTTTCAGCAACGCATCAACAAGTATTCCGCTGATATGGGAACCCTCTATGCGCACTATCCCGACGATGTGGATGCCGGCGCGTTCTATGCCCTGTCACTATTGGCAGCGGAAGAGCCGGGCGATACGACGCTGTCGCTGAACCGCAAGGCGATGGCGGTCCTCACTCCGCTTGCTTCAAAGTATCCGGATCATCCGGGCGTGGTGCACTACATTATTCACGCGTGTGACAATCCGACGCTGGCACCGGACGCGCTGCATGCCTCCGACCATTACGGTGAGATCGCGCCGGCGGGTGCGCACGCGGTGCATATGCCCGGGCACATCTACGCCCGGCTCGGTATGTGGCCGCAGGATATACAGGCGAATCTTGCGTCTGTCGATGCAGCCGAAACAGCAGAGAGCCATCACGAAAGCAGCGTGATGCATGAACCTCATGCCTATGACTTTCTTCTGTATGCCTACCTTCAAAGTGCCCAGGACGCCTCTGCGAAAGATGTGCTGGCAAAGATGACCCGGTTGCTGGATCGTCTCGAAACCATGGGCGGCATGGAAGCACACCGTGAAGGCATGACGGCCTACTATCGGGTCGAGATCCCGGCGTTCTACTACCTGGAGATGCGCGACTGGCAGGCTGCTTCCATTCTTGAACCCGCAGCAGGCTCGCCACCGCAGGTCGCAGTGACTGCATACTGGGCGCGCGGTGTAGCGGCAGGCCGAATGCACCATGCTGCTGACGCGCGTGCTGATCTCGCCCGCTTCGACAGCCTGCTCCAGGAACTCAAGGGTGGTCCTCACGCTTACCTGGTCGAGGGTACCGGGATCCGCATCGCACGCGGCGAGATGCTGGCATGGACTGCGTACGCAGAAGACAAGCAGGATGAAGCGATCCGCGAGATGCGTGACACTGCTGACCTGCAAGACAAAGTAGGGCAGGGCGAAGTGGATATTCCTGCGCGTGAAATGCTGGCAGATATGCTGCTGGATTTTCACCAGCCCGCCCTGGCGCTTGCCGAGTACAGGCAATCCCTCAAGCTGAGTCCGAACCGCTTCAACGGTCTCTACCATGCAGGTGTTGCAGCCGAAGCGGCCGGCGAAAAGGCAGCGGCACAGCAGTATTTCACGATGCTGTTGAAGTCGACGAACAATGGCGCGCAGTCAGTGCGCCCGGAGTTTGTGCATGTGAAAGAGTTCCTCGCCTCGGCGCAGGTGGCAGCGAAATAGACACCTGCCATGCGGGCGCGCTCTCGTGGTAACGTTGCGCTAACTGCCTCCGATCCCACCGGCGAAGGACCACGGATGTTCGCTGCTCCGCTGCAATCCAATTCTGTGACTGGCGATGCAGATGGTGGATCAACAGGACGTTCTGCTCTTCGCAAGGCTTCGCTGCGGCTCGTTCCGCTGATCGCTCTCGGCTACGGCGCTGCCTACATGGATCGAGTCAACATCAGCTTCGCCGCTTTGCAGATGAATCGCGATCTGCATTTTTCAGCAACGATGTACGGCCTGGGAGCGGGTCTCTTCTTCCTCAGCTACGCCATCTGCGAAATTCCTTCCAACCTGCTGCTGGTACGTTTCGGAGCACGCCGATGGCTGGCCCGCATCATGCTCACCTGGGGGCTGCTGGCAATCGCCATGATGTTCGTGCGCACGCCAATGGAGTTCTACAGTGTTCGCTTTCTGCTCGGCATGGCAGAAGCAGGTTTCTTTCCTGGTGTCGTCTTTTATCTCACCGAATGGTTCCCGCCCGCATATCGTGCACGTGCCATCAGCCGCTTCTACATTGCACTACCGCTTGCCTCAACCGTAATGGGATCGCTGGCCGGCGGCCTGCTCTCCCTGAGCGGACGATTTTCACTGGCAGGCTGGCAATGGCTCTTCCTTGTGGAAGGTCTGCCGCCTCTGCTGCTGAGCTATTGCTTCTGGAAGCATCTTCCCGATTCACCCGCGGATGCGCGATGGCTGACTGCGCCTGAACGTACCTGGCTGGAGGATGAGCTGGCAGCAGCCGCAGGCAGCACACGCGCCAGTACTCACTCCATGGCAGATTTGCGCGCTGTTTTGCAGGACAAGCGCGTGTGGATGATCGCCTTCTATTTCTTTTGCCAGCTTTCCGTACTGTATGCGTGGGCCTTTTCCGCGCCGGCGATCCTTCAGCAGCTTACCGGTCTCACGATCGGCCGCACCGGCGCGCTGATTGCGTTGATCGGGTTGCTGGGCGCAGCATCCATGCTGCTGGGCGCGTCGCATTCCGATCGGTCCGGAGAGCGGTCACTCCACATCGCTGTTCCCATGCTGCTGATGGGCGCCGGCTTCCTTATCGGCAGCCTGACGAGCCACGCGCTGCTAGCGGTCTCGGCGTTCGCGATTACCGTTGCTGCCTACAATGCCGCGCAGGGCCCTGTGCTTGCGTTGCCATCGGCATTCCTGTCCGGCAGAACTTCCGCCATAGGCTATGCCTTCATGAACATGATTGGCATGATCGGAGGCTTTATCGGTCCCTACTGGATGGGCCGAGCGCGGGACCTCACCGGCAACTACCAGCGCGGCCTGCTCACGCTGGTGGTTCCTTCTGTCATCGCTGCCATCCTGATTCTGCTTCTGCCTCGCCACCGCGTCGCCGGCGAGGCGGTCAGGTAGTTCAAGAACTCTCCCATCGATCTGCCGGTAAGCTTTTCTCATTGCCAACAACTCTTGCTCTCGTGTTCACCATGCCGACGATCTAAGTTGCCGAAGAAACAAATCCACAAACAACACCGCATCGAACCTGGCTGTGGCGTAGAGCAAGCGCTGCGATACACAGGCTCAAGGAGAGTATTCGGATGTCCACAACACGTTTCGAGACCACCATCAAGGCGCTGCATGAAGGCGCAAAGTCGTTCACAGTAGAAAAGGCAATCAACAACATTGAGGGATGGGAAGAATATCTCTCCAAGCATGAGCATGAAGGCGTGAAGGCAGTAGTCACGGATCTTGGCAAGCTGAAGAAGCTGCTGCAGGGTGGTGAACTCGATGGCACAGCGATCAAGAATCTTTTGCACAAGCTGGGCAAGGACACTACCGCCGTTGCCGGAGATGAGTCAACCGGTTCCTCCGCGAAAATCAAGGAACTAGGCGCAGCTTTGAGCAAAGCAGCCTGACAGATGTGAGCTCCCATGGAAGGAGTGGCCACTCCTTCCATGATCTTTTCTTGTTTATCTATTCTGTCGAAATCCCACTAAATGTAACCCAATCAGTCTGCTCTGACGGGTTAGCATAGTCCAACCGTGGCCACCACTTCGCAGGACGATCATCATCTTCCTCGTCGACTCGGACTGCGTGACCTGGTCCTCACACAGATTCTTTGTGTCGTCGGCAGCTCATGGGTGGGCGTCGCCGCCGGACTCGGCCGCGCAGAGTCGCTGACCTGGATCGCGGCGATGCTGCTGTTCTATCTACCCAGTGCCGCATCTGTGATCGGTCTCAATCGCTGGATGCCTCTTGAGGGTGGCCTCTATGTGTGGGCCCACAAAGCCTTTGGGGATGCAGGCGGTTTCCTGACGGCGTGGAACATCTGGGTTTATGGCATTGCTGTCACCGCAACAATTCTCTATGCCATCCCAACTGAACTCTCGTACATCCTTGGTCCCTCTGCGGCATGGCTTCCAGAAAATCATGGAGTATCTCTCGCGATCGTCGCCTTAGCACTTGCAGCGATTACCGGCGCAGCACTGCGTGGTCTGGACCTCGGCAAGTGGATCCACAACATAGGCGGCATCGCCATCCTTGTCGTCTTCGGCATTTTGATTTTCCTGCCGCTGTGGACTCTGATCACGCACCAGCCGATCCACTATGAACCATGGGTCATGCAGCTTCCGGCACGCAGCCTGCGGTCGCTTGCACTCTTCGGGCAGATGCTGGTGGGTGCGCTGTGCGGCATCGAATACATCGCGATCCTGGCTGGTGAAAGCCGGCATCCGTCGGAAGGTATTACGCAGTCAGTATGGATATCGTCGCCTGTGATCTGCGCCATGTTCATCCTGGGTACTGCTTCGGTGGTAGCCTTCCATCCGCATGGCAGCCAGATAGATTTCATCGCGCCTATTCCGCAGACGTTGCGCATCGCACTTGGTACACATGGTTATGCGAATGTCCTGGCTATCCTGGCTATCGGTCTCCTGCAATTGCGCCTGCTCGGCGCATCCAGCTACATCTTCACCGGTGTCACGAGGCTGCCAATGACACTCGGTTGGGACAACCTGGTGCCTGCATGGTTTACACGTCTGCATCCTTCCCGACGCACACCCGTAAACTCCATCGTATGCACGGCAGGACTCGTCCTGCTGATGCTGCTCGGCGCCAGCTTCGGCGTGCATGCCCAGGAAGCATTTCAACTGCTTACCAATTCAAGCCTCACCCACTATGAGCTGGCTTACCTGGCCATGTTTGCCGTGCCGCTGGCGGGTTTCGTGTCTGTGCGCAAGGTGCTGCCGTGGTGGCTGAAGTTTCTCTCCGCGATCGGCTTCTGTGCCACCCTGTTTAGTCTTTTCATCTCGGCCTATCCGTTTGTGGAGGTGGTAAGTCCACGCATCTACGCTGCAAAAATTCTTGGAACGGTCTTCATCAGCAATGTATTGGCAGTGTGCTTTTACCTGGTGCGACGACGCACAGTCCGTGGCTAGCTTACTGTTCAAGGAACTCCCACCAGGCGTCGGCAATCTCGGCACCCAGGTCATTGCAGATCCGCGTGACTGCGCGCTCCACCTGCTCCATCTGACCTGCCAGATAATCGCGCGATGCCGAGATTGCCACCACGCCGATAGTGGCGCTCTGCCAGGTGACTGCCTCATCCATCTCCGCTATCGAGATGTTGAAGCCATGCGAGAGCTTCTCCTTCAGACTACGGACGACCTGCCGGCGGTCTTTGAGCGATTGCGCATGAGGGATGCGCAAGTCGATCGTCATGGAAGCGATGGGCATACCAGCAACGTACCAAAGGCAAGGGGCATTCAGCACCACTTCACGCTATGCGAACGGCTGAATTGTCAGACTCCGCTGAACTGCCTGCGCGTCACCGACTCGGGAAGTGCCTGGCCGCCCAGCAAGGCCTGCGCCTCGGTCACAAATGCGGCACGATCTGTTCCAGTTCCGCTGCGCCACAACTTCGCGAGACGTTTGTCGTACCCACAGACTGCCTGCGCAGCCACGCTGCGCAAAAGCTGCAGCACCTCTCCGCACTTGGCGTCACCAAGCTCGACAGCAAGTTTTCGACCTGTACGGTCGTGCATGATAAGCGTGTGTCGCGTTCCGGCCGGAATCACAAAGTAGATACGCTTCTTCGTGATTTGCCGATAGAGCCAGATCAGCTCTCGTACCCGCGCGCCATGTGCACGGAACGGCGTCGCGACCACCATCCATTGCTGACCGATGTGGACCGAGTTGTTCCGCCTTGTAAACGTGGTGTGCGCAGCGGCCATCTCTGCGTCAAGCTGCGGAACAACGGACTCGAGCGGACCGACCTTAGCGAGACCGCGAGCGAACGGGTCCTGTGCCGGATCGCTGTTACTTCTCAGGTAGAGAAAGGCGCCCCACAATATGAAAATCAGCGCGATGCCGCCGAACACAATTGAGGTCCATCCCCAGGCTTTGTAGTCATAGGTGTCCAGCACGTACGGCAGGTAGGCTGGCTGCGCAGGACCGCCGGGCTGGACCAGAGCTGTCATCCTGTTGCTGAGACTCAGCACCTGGCCCGTGAACGAGCTGGTTTCTTCTACTGGTGGAGTGGCGGCTGCATCGAGCGCGAGCGGCGTATCTGGTGCAACGCGCACCAGCAGCTTCTTGCCACCGATGAGCGTCGCCAGGTAGCGCGCGGAGATGTAACCATTGGGATGAGCATCGTCCTTACGTCGCTCCACCAACCCGGTTCCGGTTGTCTCACCACCCGCGACCGTCAGGATCGCATTAGGAAATGCCTTTGAGTCAGTCGCATTCAGCAGTTCGGTCTGAGAAGCGACATGCGGACCGCCGAAGAAGCCGCGAAAGTACGCGCGATGGTAAGCAAGAAAGAGGAGGATGATCGCGGCACCGGCGATGACAAGCAGCAGGCGCCTTCGGTTTATGGCTCGGATCAAATCACCACAGTATCCATTCCACACAAGCAGGCTCCATGACCGGCCGGACTGCAGCATCCACACGCAAATGCTGTCGTTGCCGATTGTAGACCATGCGGTTTACTGGATTACTGCAATCTTCGCTCGCTTGCCCACGCGCAATGTCAGTCGCATCGGCAGTGTGGCCACGTCCAACTTCGGGTTTGTACAAACCACATCATCAATCCGTACAGCACTCTCTTTCAACTTGCGAGTGGCCTCGCTGCCTGACGCCGATAGCGCACAAAGCACAATCAGCTTGTCGAGTCGGAGGGCCCTCGTCTCCGGGGTCCAACCGGCATCGGCCGCCGGGATCGCTACTTCTTCAATGTCTTCAGCGACAGACTTTTTCTGGAACATCAAGGCCCAGTTTTCATCAGCCTTTCGAGCCGCTTCTTCGCCATGGAAGCCGCCGACAATGGTCCGCGCAAGCCGCTTCTTCACGTCCATCGGATGAACACGCCCAGCGGCGACGTCGGCCTTCAATCCTTCGATCTCGCTGACACGCAGATCTGTCAGGTAAGTCCAATAAGTCCACATCAGCGTGTCGGAAATGGACATCAACTTGCCATACATTTCGCCTGCAGCTTCATGAATACCAATCGCATTGCCGAGCGATTTCGACATCTTCTGCACGCCATCAAGACCCTCGATGATGGGCGTCATCAGGACAATCTGCGGAGGCTGTCCGTAGTCGCGCTGCAACTCGCGGCCGGACAGAAGGTTGAATTTCTGATCCGTGCCACCCAGCTCCACGTCGCATTCCAGGGCTACGGAGTCGTAAGCCTGCGCCAGCGGGTACAACATTTCATGCAGCGAGATGGGCTTCTCTTCCTGGAACCGCGTGTGGAACTCAGCACGCTCCAGCATCTGCGAAACCGTGAATTTTGAGGCGAGCCGGATGATGCCTTCAAAGCCCAGCTTGCTTAACCATTCCGAGTTGAAGCGCACTTCTGTTTTGTCGCGATCGAGGATGCGAAAGACCTGCTCAGTGTACGTCTTCGCGTTCTCTGCGATCTGTTCCGACGTGAGCGGTTTCCGCGTAGCAGAGCGGCCGGTTGGATCGCCAATCAGCGAGGTAAAATCGCCCACCAGGAAGATGACCGTATGGCCGAGATCCTGAAAATGCTTCAGCTTGCGCATCAGCACCGTGTGGCCGAGATGCAGGTCGGGCGCCGTGGGATCGAAACCCGCCTTAACGCGCAGCGGCTTGCCTGAGGTCCGTGACTTCTCTAGACGGTCGCGCAGGTCGGAGACGCGGATGATTTCAGCCGCACCCTTTTCCAGCAGATCCATCTGCTCGTCCACGGGGGCAAAGGCAAACGGCGTCGCAATGTCAGTCGAATTCGGCATAAGGTCTACGTAGCAGTATAAAGAGTGCAGATGAAAGATGAATTTTCCATCGCCGACATCGAAGCTCTGCGTGCCGATACGCACGGGTGCAAGGATGAAAAAATTTTCTTCAACAATGCCGGCGCGAGCCTCCAGCCGCAGCCAGTCGTCGAGCGCGTCATCGAGCATCTTCGTCTCGAAGAGAAGGTTGGTGGTTATGAAGCTTCCGACTTGGTCGCTGCTGAACGCAGTGCCGTTTACCAGACTGTGGCGCAACTGCTCGGTGCTCATGCAGACGAGATAGCGATTACTGAAAGTGCTACTCGTGCCTGGGACATGGCCTTCTATTCGCTGAACTTTCGTGCCGGCGACCGCATTCTCACGGCGCAGAATGAATACTCCAGCAACTACATTGCTTTCCTCCAGATGGCGGAACGATCGGGCGCCGAAATCGTCTGTGTGCCAGCGCAGCCGACCGGTGAGATCGACCTTGAAGCCCTTGAGCACAAACTCCGTGAAGACGACGTGAGGCTTGTCGCGCTGACGCACATCGCCACGAACAACGGGATGGTGCAGCCCGCAGCAGAGGTCGGTAAGCTCACGCGTGCGCATAGTGTGCCGTTCCTGCTCGATGCCTGTCAGAGTGTCGGCCAGATGAAGGTGGACGTGAATGAGCTCGGCTGCGACATGCTTTCCGCCACCGGGCGCAAATTTCTCCGTGGGCCCCGAGCCACTGGCTTTCTTTATGTCCGCCGCGATCTGCTGACTCAGTTGAAGCCGCCGTTCCTGGACAATCATGCAGCCGAGTGGTCGGCCGACAATGCGTACACTATCCGTCCGGACGCACGGCGGTTTGAAGCATGGGAGTCATCGGCAGCCCTGGCTCTGGGCTTGAAGACGGCGGCGGAGTATGCCATCCGGGTCGGCCTGGAACGAATCGAGACGCGTGTTCAGCAGCTCGCGGCAAGACTGCGCGGCAAGCTTGAGGAGATCGAGGGCATAACTGTAACGGATACAGGTTCAATTCGATCAGGCATCGTCCTGTTTCTTTCGGACATGATTCCGGCGACGCAGCTGGTGACACAACTTGCAGCAAAGAAGTGCGTCGCCCGCATGAGTCCTCGCTTCGGAACGCGTCTGGATAAGAAGCTGAGTTCCATGGATGACCTCGTCCGCGCCAGCGTCCACTACTACAACACGGAAGACGAGGTCGATCGCTTCTGCGACACCCTGGCCTCGCTGGTCAACAGCCTGTGAGCCCGGATCGCACAGCACGCAAGCGCGCCGTCAGCGACGGCGACCATGCATCGAAAACCTGCTCCAGTTGCGGCCGAGAGATCACGTGGCGCAAGAAGTGGGAGCGCAACTGGGACGAAGTCAGATACTGCAGCGATGCCTGCCGCAGCCACAAGCCCGGCGCGCTCGATGCCAGGTTGGAAGCGACGATCCTTAAGCTTCTCGATCAGCGCGGCGCAGGTAAGACGATCTGCCCATCGGAAGCAGCGCGGGCCATTGCCGCTTCCGATGACAAGGCTCAGTGGGATCCGCTGATGGAGCCGGCTCGCGCCGCAGCCCGTCGTCTCGTCTCAGATGGGAAAATCGTAATCACGCAGGGAGGCGTCGTGGTCGACCCATCGAAAGCGAAGGGCCCTATCCGGTTGCGAAAAGCTTGACGCCTAGAGATTCAGCCCTTTGAATATCCTCTCCGGCACCAGCTTGATGATCGTCATAATCGGCCACCAGAAGAAAGGCACGTAGGCGATATCGCTTCTCCGCTGGATTGCCTTCAGAATCCCGCGTGCAACCTGGGGCGGTGTCGCAAACAGCTTGTTCTTCTGGATGTGCGCTGTCATCGGCGTGGCAACGAAGCCCGGCTTGATGGTCAACACGTGCACACCTTTGCGGTCGACGCGGTTCCGAACACCATCCAAAAACGTATTTAACGCAGCCTTCGAAGCGCCGTACACATAGTTGCTCTTGCGGCCGCGGTCGCCGGCGACAGAAGAAATGACAGCGAGCACCCCGGTGCCTTTCGCTTCGAAGTAGTTCGCGAGCCAGGTGATGAGCGAAACAGGTGACAGGAAGTTGGTATGCAGAATGGCATCGGCTGCCGCAAACTCTGCCTGCGCCCGGTCCTGGTCACCCAGCACGCCATGCGCCAGCAACGCGAGGTCAATCGTACCGAGCCGCTCGGCCGCCGACGCGAGCATCTGGGCGTGAGCCTTGGTGTCATCCAGATCGAGCACGCAAATATCCACCTGCCCGGCTCCGCGGGTCGCCAGATCCTGCGCTGTCGCGACCAGCTTGGCCTTGTTGCGCCCCACCAGGAAGAGGTGCGAGGCAGGCACAGCCAACTCGCGCATCACTGCAATGGCAATACTGGAAGTGGCGCCGAGGATGAGGATTCTTGTGGGCTGCGTGTTCGCCTTAGTCACGCGGCCTGTCCTGTTTCACGGTCACGCGCTGCCAGAAGGAAGAGCTGAACCCCGGATCAATGTAGCGGGCAAAATCCTGCCACTGCGGGTAGAAGCGTTGGAAATGATGAGCTGCCATGCGGGCGTCTTTTGCCGGATACATCCTGCCACCGTACGCAGCCGTAATGTCGGCGAGACGGTCGAGCAGGTCGAAGCTGATCTCGGCGCGTACCGGGAAGTCGAGCGCCAGGGTGATGCCGGGGACGGGAAAGCTCATCAGGCCCGGCGAAGTCACGTCTCCAAAGACCTTGATCACTGCGAGGAACGAGGCCAGGCCTGACTGCGTGATGGTCTTCATAATCTCGATGATGCCGTGCTGATGTTCCGGCTCCCATGGCATCACGCATTGAAACTGCAGGAGACCTTCCTTGCCGTACCCACGATTCCAGTGCTGTACAAAATCGAGTGGGTAGAAGAACGGCTCATAATCGACCAGGCCGACCTTCTGCTTGCCCAGTTGCTTGTGGTAGTACGCAGTATTGAAGGCGCCGACGGTAAAACTGTTCAGCATGAATTCAGGGAGTTCGATCGGCAGCGACAGGCGCGGCTCGGGAGTCGGCTTGAGTTCATCTGGCACGTCCGAGTGATCGCCCTGCATAAAGATGCCGCGGCAGAAGTTCTTCCCCGTCGCGACACAGTCGATCCACGCTACGGTGTATTCCACGTGCTGGCTGGCGATGGAGAGTTGCACAAACTCATCGATGCCGACGAACTTGATGCCTTCGTACTTGATCTTGCGCGAGACGATGGGACGCAGCTGTATCTCGGCCCAGGTGATGAGACCGGTAAGACCGAGACCGCCGATCGTAGCGCGGTACCAGCTCGGATTGTCGCGGTTGGAGCACTCAAATCGCTCACCCGTCGAACGCACCAGCTCAAAGCGCGGCACATGACTGCCGATGGTGCCGGCAACGTGATGATTCTTGCCATGAATATCGTTCGCGATCGCGCCGCCGAGTGTCACGTACTTGGTGCCCGGCGTCACTGGAAGGAACCAGCCGCGAGGTACGGCAAAGGTCAGAATCTCTGCAAGCGTGACTCCCGCTTCGCACCGCAGCAGGCCAGTCTCGGGATTGAAGCTGAGCAGGCGGTCCAAACCACGGGCAGCTATCAGCGTGCCTTCATCCAGTAGGCACGAATCTCCATAACTGCGACCCATGCCAACCGGCAGCATCTGCGTCAGAGGCTTGCGTGCCAGCGGAAAATCAGTGGTCCAGTAGATCGGCGCGATCTTTGCGTTGTGCTTCGGATAGCGGCCCCATGATTCAAACTCCGGTGCGAGACGCTTCTCAGGTTTGGGCGGTTCCAGCTGCAGTTCCTGCTGCGGACTTAGATCAGTGGGTACGGCGGACATGGATTCGGTTCCTTGATGAGACAGTGCGAATGTCTTTTATGCAGCCAAGAATATTGTGGGCCAAAAATGCAGCCAGTGCCGATACTGCGCAAGAGTTATCTGCTGAGTTAAAGGGCGAGTACAGCAATCAACACTGCCGCGGCACCCATCAGCAGGCTCATGCGGTCAGTCAGTGCGAATACCACGGGATCTTCGTCCAGCTCACCGCGGGACGCCAGCAGCCATACCCGGCTAAGCCACAGGATCATCAAGGGCGCGATCAGCCACATGCGCGCAACGTGATGGTAGAGCGCAGCGATCTCGGGACTACTGATGTAGACCGCGAAAACGACTACGGACGCGTAGGCACTCGAGGTCCCGAACGACCGGACCTGCTCGATGTCACCCAGCAGGTAGCCGCGGCCATTAGTGACCGCAGAGCCGGCAGCCCGCAGGTTCTGAAGTTCGCTGAACCGCTTCACCATGGCAAGTGAAAGAAAGATGAAAATCGAGAAGGCAGAGAACCACGGGGACATGGGCGTATCCGTCGCAGCTCCGCCCGCGAGGGTGCGCAGCGTGTAGAGACTGGACAGGATGATGACGTCGACGATCACGATACGCTTGAGTGCCAGGGAGTAGGCAAGAGTCGTCACCAGGTACAGTCCCAGCCATGCCAGGAATCCATGCGGCACCAGCCACGCGAGAACAAACGATGCCAGGAGGAAGCTGAAAGAGATCCCTAGACCGCTGATCGCCGACAAATTACCGGAAGAGAAGGCCCGCAGTCGTTTGCGGGGATGCTGCCGGTCCGCTTCAATATCCAGCAGATCGTTGATGATGTAGGTGGCCGAAGCACACAGGCTGAAGCTGATGAAGGCCACAAAAGCATTTACAAAGGAAACTACGTTGAACTGGTGCGCCAGCAGCAATGGCAGGAAAAGAAGAACATTCTTGGCCCACTGATGTGCGCGAATTGCCTTCGTAAAGACCTTGAGAGAACTGGCGCGGTCAGTGAAAGTCTGGGCTACGCGGATGTTTTGCTTCTTCAACAGCATGCGCAGCGAAAAATCCGGATTTGCCAGCATCGGCTCCGTCGCAGCAGCAAGCAGCGGTACATCCGGCCGCGCGTTGCCAACGTAGTCGAAGCCTTCATGGAAGCGCTCACGGAAGCTGGCCAGCTTGTTCTTGCCAGTCAGGTTCACCTTGCCATCGCTGCCGAGGACGTCCTCGAAGATGCCAAGGTGACGAGAGATCCGGTGGGCCAGAACGCTGTCGGCACCGGTAGTCAGGTACAGCTTGCGTCCAGCCGCATGTTCAGCAGTCAGGAACTTGAGCAGAGAGTGATTGTAAGGTAGGTGTTCGACGTTCAGGGTTACGAGGGAAGTGACCTTCTCCTTTAGTTGGGCCTTACCCTGAAGCGCCCATCCCGGAACCTGCAGCAGCGCCGCCGGCCGCGTGCGTGCGAGCACCAGGAGGGAGTCGACAAGCGTATCCGACTTGACCAGCGTGCCGTCGAGATCGACGCAGAGCGGTCTTGCCAGCTCAAGCAGGGTTGTGTTTTCCATAGCAGGCGTGCGGCCGCAATCCGCTGACCCTAAGGATACCAAAACGCATTTAGCGCCTTTCATGGTCATTCCTGCGTCAAATCAGTTGGATAGAGTTTGATTCGGGACGTCTTGTCCCCTCTTGCTGCAGGCCGTCGGCGAGTCAGAATGGTGGCTCGTTTAGCAGTCGGATCGCAGCAAATCCTTTTGTCACTTACGCTGTAAGTCGTTGAAAGAAAAGGAATTTTATGAAATTTGCATCCTCTCTCACTGCGGCCTTCAAGAAGCCGGCCCTTCAAGTAGCTGGCCTCCTCATCACGGGATTGACGCTGTCGATGCTGGGACTTTCCCAAACGCCTGCTCCTTCCGCACAGGCAGATACGCGGACCATCATCACCGTAGTACCCAAAAACGACAAGGAAAATGCCCCGAATGTGTCCGCTTCGAATGTCACTGCGAAAGTCGATGGCAAGAGTACAAGCGTGACCGGGTTGCGGCACTACGGAGACAGCAAGACCAATCTTGAGCTGGTTTTGCTGATTGACGATTCTGCACGAAGCAGCTTAGGCCTGTACCTCAAGGAGATGAGCAGCTTTCTGACTTCACTTCCGCCAAATGCCGCTGTAGCTGTCGCCTATATCGAGAATGGCAGTCCACACTTCACTCAGCAGTTCACGCTGAACCACGCTGCTGCTGCGCAGACACTGCATCTTCCCGGATCGCCGGGTGGTGCCAACGCCGATCCCTACTTCGCCTTAAGCGCGCTTGCGGACTCATGGCCAAGTCACAATCCCGGCATGCGCAAGGAAGTCGTGATGATCAGCGATGGCGTGGATCCTTACTATGGCCTGCGCTATGACCCGGAGAATCCCTACGTCAATAAAGCGACGACCGAGGCTCAGAAGCATGGCGTGGTGGTGTATTCCATCTACTACAAGGACCGCGGCCGCGCTGACCGTTTTGGCGCTGCCATCGACAGCGGGCAAAACTATCTCACCCAGCTTTCTCAGGCGACTGGTGGACAGCTCTTCTACCAGGGCTTTGACAACCCGGTCTCGTTCGCACCCTACTTCACTGAAATTTCGCGAAACCTGATGAACCAGTACGAACTTGGTCTGAGTGTGCCTGCGAACGTCAAGGACGGTCTGCAGAACCTGAAAATCAAGGTCGACGTGCCGAACACCAGGACCTCCAGCCCAGACCACATCTTTGTCGGGGAGCCGGGGGACGCGAAATAGGAGCTGTGCGGAAGGCAGGCTGGCGGATCGTCGCGACGCCCGTGTAAGGTGTTCGCGAACAGAGTTGTATGGGAGAAATGCGCGTCTTATCTCTCCCGGCGCTCGTCTATGGAGATCTATGGTGATGCAAAAGCTATCCACGCTGGCTATTCTGCTCACGGCCTTTTCGACCTATTTGCCTTCTGCCCAGGTTCTGGCGCAAGCGCCTCCCGCAACGACAGCGTCTGCTGCCAATCGAGTGGTGGGTGCTCTCGTGAAAGTAGAGGGCATGAAACTAACGCTTAAAGATCAGCAGGGAACGGAGACCGCGGTCACCGTAGCGGACACCACCAAGATCGTTCGGATTGCACCCGGGCAGACCAGCATGGCAGGAGCCACGCCGATTCAGTTGACCGACCTGCAGCCGGGCGATCGCCTCCTGGTTCGTACTGCGCCTGCATCGGACGGCAGCCTGGGTGCCACTGTCGTCGTCGCCATGAAGCAGGGAGACATCGCCCAGCAGCAGTCGCAGGCACAGGCGGCGTGGCAGCATGGCGTCGGCGGTATCGTGAAGTCGATCGATGCAGCGAGCCGGACCGTGACTGTGGCAGCCACCACGACTGCAGAAACCACGATCCAGTTGAGCCCGACGACGGTCATTAAGCGATATGCGCCGGAATCCGTTCAGTACGAACAGGCGCAGCCCTCGTCGATAGACAAGATCATGCCAGGCGACCAGCTCCGCGCACGCGGCACCGCAGGCCCGGAGCACACCTTCAAGGCCGACGAAATCATCGCCGGCTCATTCCGAAATCTATCCGGGACCATCAGCAGCGTTGACGCCCAGGCAGGAGTGGTGAACTTTACGGACCTGGCGAGCAAGCAGCCGGTAGCCGTCAAAGTTACGAATGACACGCAACTGCGGCGGATCGACGATGCGACGGCAGAGAAGCTGGCGGCAACGATGAAGGCTTCATCCGGCGGCGGTCGGCAGGGTGCAGGCGGTCCTCCTGCCGGAGCACCTGCGGCACCGCCGAGTGCCGGGCCGGCTGCTCATGGTGTTTCCGAACAGGGAACGACGCGGCGGGGAATGAACGAAGCGGGAACTGGCGGGGGCACTGACCTGCAGCAGGCGCTGACCCAGGCTGCTCCCATCCACATAGCCGATCTGAAGAAAGGCGATGTGGTGATGGTGGTAGCGTCTTCGGGTGCCGATAAGCAGCTGGGCGCGGTGACCTTGGTAAAAGGCGTAGAGCCGCTGCTGCGTGCATCTCCCAATGGCAGCGCAGCCATGCTCTCCGCGTGGAGTGTTGGCGGTGGCGCTCCTGCCGGTGCTCAGTAAGAGTCAGCCTGTCAGGATCGGCCTGCCTGGAAAGATACTGCCTTCGGTTAACGTGATCTCGTCAGACGACTGTAGGAGCTGGGCAATCTCCTCAGCCTGCCGGACCATGCCGATCACTGAGCACAGCGCATCGAACGCATCTTCGGTCATGGCCGCCGATCGAAGAATCTCCGGTCTCAAATCGGTATCAAGTCGCTGCAGGTAAGCCTCGCGTGCTTCCCGGCTGCTCTTGTTCACCGGGCCAGTGAAGGAGCGTGGATAGATCTCCATCACCACCGGCCGAAGTGGAGCGTGAAAGGGCCAGACCGAAAAGCCGGCCTCGCGGAGTGTCAGCAACCCCGGAATCCCTCGAATGCTGCCAGTGCCTACCGCACCTGCGCCGCCAATCTGGAACGGGGACTTTGGTTGAATGCCTGCCGCATTCCTGCGATCCGCCTGTCTGTATCCAAGCCAGCTCGGCCCACGATGATCCTGGGGGCGGGGCTCGCCGCCGCCCGATGCCAGGCGTTTTCCCCAGAAGGGCGATGAGCACCTGCTGAGCCAATCCTCGCCGCGCTCTGCAGCGACCTGCCAGAAGCTTTCAATGGAGAATGGGTGCGATACGACGTGCTGGCGTACAAACCAAGCAGGAAAGGAGAAGGCGAAATCGAGGCCGACAACCAGGTCGGGCGTCTCGCGTGCCTGGTCGATCAGCCAGTCGATCGTCTCTGAACGACTCCGGCCGCTGGTGATCTGAATTGAGCCAGCCTGCCAGTCAGCAGCAAAAATCGATCTTCGCTGCACTGCAGCAGACGCACTGCCAGACCAGTCCACGGCAATGTATCGAGTCAACGAAACGGCTAGTCTTCCTCCAAGGAATCAGGCTGAAGCCGATCTTCCTGCAACCGGTCGAGCAGATCTTCTGAAATCTGCCAGTGCTTCAGGATTTTGAAGATGACGCCCGAAGAAAAGCCGGCGCGCGTGAGCTGGCGAAGTATGCGGGCTGCTTCCTTGTCATTGGTGGGTTGCTTGATACGTTTGCGCTCGAGGTGCTGACGGGCAAGCGCCTCCTCACTCACATCGGCATAGGCGTTATCGAGCGTCTCACTCACCAGCTCGCTGGCAACGCCTTTCTGCATCAGGTCCTGCTGCACCCGGCGTCTTCCAAAGCTTTGATTCTCCTGCCGAAGCCGTGTGTAGTTGGCAGCAAATGCCGGATCGTCGAGGAACTTGTACTCCTTCAATCGATCGATCACGATCGCGATCTTCGCATCACCGACTTCGCCTTGCTCAACGCGCTTCCGCATCAGCCGCTTCAACTCGGTGACCGTCCGCATACGCCGTCCGAGCGATGCAGTCGCGTAGTCGTACAGCCCTTTTTCATCCAGCGGCTCCGGAAGCTTTTTCGGTCCGCGTTTCTTTGACCAGGCCATGATTTTGCCCTACTGCGGCGGCGATTGCGTGGTGTGCGTCCACTTGTCGCACCACTCGTTGACAGTCCGGTACCATAACTGGCTGTTCTGCGGCTTCAATACCCAGTGGCCTTCATCGGGGAAGTACAGCAGCTCTGACGGCACATGCATCCGCTGCAATGTTGTGAACAGCTGGAAGCCTTCCGACACATCGAGCCGATAATCCAGCTGGCTATGGATCACCAGCGTCGGTGTTTTCATGCGTGTTGCGGAGAGCATCGGTGACCAGCGCCGATACAGCAGCCGGTTGTTCCATGGCGTCCCGCGAAACTCCCATTCGTTGAACCACAGCTCATCCGTCGTGCCATAGGCAGACTCGGTATTGAACATGCCGTCATGGGTGACCACGCAGGCAAAGCGGTCCGTGTGGCCAAGGATCCAGTCTGCCATGTAGCCGCCGTAACTGGCGCCAAGCGCGCATTCCCGCGTCTTGTCGATGAATGGGAAATGCACCTCAGCATAGTCGAGACCGCGCATCAGGTCGACGTAGGGTTTGCCGCCCCAGTCGCCGCCGATCTCTTCAGTAAACTTCTGACCGTACCCGGTCGAACCTCGCGGATTCACCATCATCACGACATAGCCATCGGCGGCGAGCAGCTCGGCATTCCAGCGATAGCTCCAGCTGTCGCCCCACGCACCCTCAGGCCCACCGTGGATCAGAAACTTGACCGGATACTTCTTCGCCGGATCGAAGCCGGGAGGCCGGATCAGAAATCCCTGCACTCGCGTGCCGAGAGCTCCCCGAAACCAGAAGCGTTCCATATCCGGCATGTCCAGCTGGGCCAGTAAATGTGTATTCAGGTGCGTAATCACGCGCAGCCGCGTGTCCGATCCTTCTGCCTTATCGACCAGCTTCGCATCTCCTGTTGCGTTGTCGAAGCTGAGCGAAAGGATCTCCGCGGGCCGCTGCACCGTCATCCGGGAAACGATCAGTTGTGTCCCGCCATCCGGCATTGTCAGAGGATGCAGGTCGCTGAACTCGCCGGCATGTGAGATCAGCGAGGCACGATCCTGCTTCAGGTCCATCCGGAAGACTGGCGACTCACCATGCTCGCCACTCACAAAAAAGATCGTTGAAGAATCGGGCGACCAGGCCATTTCATCGATCCACCGATCAAAGCCCGGCAGCAGCTCCCGTATCTGCTTCGTCTGGCGATCCAGCAGCATCAACCGGAAGCGATCGCTCTCATATCCATTCCGCAGCTGCGACCGGTACGCCAGGTACTTACCATCCGGCGAGTAGGCCGGGCTGAAGTCGCCTCCGGGACTGGCACTGACTTTCTCCGGCCTGGCCGCAGGATCATCCAGCTTCAGCGTAAAGATGTCGGAGTTAGTACTGATCGCCGGTTCCGGATCCAGGTTCTCCTCAAAAGCAATTTCTTTCCCGTCCGGAGAAAAAGCGTACGCATCCGGACCGCCCAGCGAAAAAGGCGGCACATTGTGGGTGTCTCCCGGATTGAGGTCGCGCGGCACACTCCCATCGATCGAAACCAGGAAGAGATGTGAGCGTTTGTCGCCGGTAAAGCTGTTCCAGTGCCGCTCCAGAAGCCCCGTCATCAGCTTCGCTTTCAGCTTGGATTTTGCCAGGTCGTCGTCGCGCTTCTTATTACAGTCGTCCTGCTGTGATCCAGGCGCACAATCCGGATAGACCGCCGAAGTGAACAGGATGCTCTTGCCGTCCGGGGACCACGTGGCTCCATCGGCTCCGGTGCTTAAGGATGTCAGCTTGTGCGCATCGCCAACATCTCCAGTGGCGCCATTAAAGCCTGCCAGGTACACCTGCTGCTCGCCTTCCCTGCTGCTGAGGAAGAGGATCTGCGTACCATCGGGAGAGAAACGGCCGCGCGTCTCCCCTGCCATCGAGGCAGTCACCGGCTTTTCATCGCCGCCGGCAGCTGGCACAATCCACAGGTGGGAGGTGCGGGTGTCGCGATCGAGGTCCGCATCTGTGACCGAGAACAGGATCCACTTGCCGTCCGGCGAAACCGCCATGTCGCCCAGTCGCCGCATCTTCATCAGGTCGGCAAACTCCATGGGACGCCTGGCAGCTGGTTTGCCAGGCATCTGCACCTGCGCTGTTGCCAGGGGCGCAATCCACAGTCCGAGCAGTAGGCAGTTTCGGAGAAAGGCGGTCGGACGAAATTGGCAGGTCGGCATGGTTCTCCGTGCGGGATCGACTCAGTGTACTGTCCGGAAGGTGTGCTTCGAAACTGAATGCGCGCCTGGATCACGGCCTGTGTCCTTTCTGGAACCCGCCCCGTCTAGTATGGAAGCTGGGCATCGGGATGGATGCCGGGATCGAAGGAGAGCCGTCCTTGAAGTCGTTATTGCGTGCTGTTTCGTCCGCCGTACTCTTAGCTGCCGTTTCGGTGATGGCACACCCTACCTTCGCGCAGGCGACCTATACGGTGACTCCTTCGTCAGACCAGGGCTTCGGCACGTTGGACACCACAGCGCCAGCAACACCTCCCGACCAGATCATTCAGAAATTCGCGGCCAAAGAAAGTGAGTTTCGCAAAGCCCTCGACCAGTACACCTACACCCGGGAAGTCCGGGTCGAAACGATTACGGAAGACGGCAAAGTGGATGGACGCTATGAAGAAGTCGCTGACATTTCCTACGGTCCGGATGGGCACAAGCTGGAGCATGTAACCTTCGCCCCGGCCAACACCATGGAACGCATCACCATGTCTCCGGCCGACTTTTCCGATATCGAGCATCGCCTGCCCTTCGTCCTGACAGCAGAAGACATTCCCGCCTACAACGTCACTTATGTCGGACGCCAGAAGGTCGACGAACTGAATACGTACGTCTTTGACGTAGCTCCGAAGCGTTTTGAGAAGAACCGTCGCTATCTGCAGGGGCGCATCTGGGTCGATCAGCAGGATCTTCAGATCGTCCTCGTAAGCGGCAAGAATGTTCCCGATGACACTCGCAAGGGTCACGAGGACCTGTCGCCTCCATTCACCACCTATCGTGAACAGGTCGACGACCAGTACTGGTTCCCTGTCTATACCAAGGCTGACGCAACGCTGCATTTTTCCGGCGGCAATGGCTACATGTCCCAGGATGTCCGAATCCGCTACGTAGTGCGGTACAAGGACTACAAACGCTTCCGTTCTTCGGTCAAGATCACCTTTGAAGGACAGGACATCTCGAATGATGGAAAGGGCGACAACAAGAACCAGCAGACTCCTCCGCCTGGAACACCACCGACGACCGCACCGGCGCAGAAACCGCCTCAGTAGGCGGCTCTTGCCGACAACGAAGCTTTAGCCCACGACGACACGGTGCAGCGCCGTCTCAAGGATGGTGCGGTCGATGATGAGCCCGGATGCCAGGCTGGTGCGCTTGCGATAGAGTGCGGTCGTCTCGCACAGGACAACGACGTCCTCAATCTCTGCCGGGTTGGCAACTTCTTCCAGCACGCGCTCACAGAATCGCTGCTCCGTCATCCCTGCAAGCCTGAAGCCCCTGCGGATGGCATCAGCGAGGTAGAACCGGGCCACCTCGCCAAGGACGCGCTGTACCTCGGGCGAAATCTCGCTTCGATTCGCTTCGATCACAGCGGCTCCCGGCAGTGAAATCTTGATGCCGAAGGTATTGTCCAGCTCGCTGTCCGGCTCAAAAACAACCGCCGTTGCAATCACCAGCACATTCTGCAGTTCGGAGGTGCTTTCGATGAGCGCATCGAGTTCCGTCAGCAACTCCGGATCGCTGTGCTTGTAGGCCAGGTCGATCCGCGGCAGCAGCAGCATGACCTTCTGCCGCTTGTAGCTGCGCACAATGCTCTTGGCCTTCGCGAGTGCATCCGAATCGCGCGTGTTGTACACCGTGATGATGTGTTCCATGCCGGCCATCTTGGCAATGGACTGCGCCAGGCTCTTCTTGCCGCTCTGGTTGGGACCGATGATCAGCACTTCGTTGCCGATCTTCAGATCCTGGTAGGCTGCCGGGTGGCGCGCACGATCGACCAGGTCGGCAATGGACTCCAACAGTTCATCCATCCCTGCCAGCCGCGGATGCAGCGCGCTGACCGGCTCTTCCTCCAGGCTGAGGTTGATGCGTTCCTTGCGCTTGCGAAACTCAGAGACAAACTCGATAAACGCCGGCAGGGCAGCAACCGAACCGACCACCGTGGCGAAAACGAGAAGCTCTTCCGTGATGAGAAGAGCATTTTCACCGCCAAGCAGGCCGTTCCACATAGCCGCAGCATACCAGCAGGCATTTTGCCGGCATTGCAGATGCCGCGCAGGATCGGAGCGTGCCGCGGTTCGCCGGATGGCTGACTGTCCGTGAGCGCTACTTGCGAGAGAATGGTTGAACTTTCAGTGAATCAGGATCAGCAGGAGAATATAGATGACACAAAGACTTGCCGGAAAAGTCGCGTTGATCACTGCAGCCGGACAGGGCATCGGCAAAGCATCTGCTTTGCAATTCGCTGCCGAAGGAGCTCAGGTGTGGGCAACGGATGTGAATGCCGGCGCGCTGGACTCTTTGAGCGCCGGGAACTCCATAATTTCGACGCGCCTGCTCGATGTGCGGGATACACAGGCCATCAACAAGCTCGCCGAGGAGCTGGGAACGATCGATGTGCTGTTCAACTGCGCCGGATACGTACACCAGGGCGACATTTTCGCCTGCGAACAGAAAGACTGGGACTTCTCGTTCGACTTGAACGTGACCTCGATGTATCGCACGTGCCGCGCCTTTCTCCCGGGAATGCTGGCTGCCGGGAAGGGAAGCATCATCAATATGTCGTCAGTCGCTTCGAGCTTGAAGGGTGCACCCAACCGCTTCGTCTATGGAACTACAAAGGCGGCAGTCATCGGCCTGACAAAGGCGATCGCAGCAGACGTAGTCAGCAAGGGAGTTCGCTGTAACGCGATCTGCCCGGGAACCATCGAAACACCTTCTCTCGGCGACCGCATTGTTGCGCAGGGTGATGTTGAAAAAGCGCGTGCAGCTTTCCTGTCCAGGCAGCCTATGGGGCGTTTCGGCAGGCCTGAAGAAGTGGCTGCGCTGGCCGTCTATCTTGCTTCCGACGAATCCGCGTTTACCACGGGACAGACTCACGTCGTTGATGGTGGATGGAACATCTGACGTTTCGTGAGGACAAAAAAATGGCTCCGCGTAACAGCCGCGGAGCCACTTCGAGTTGCAGCTTGATCAGCGAACCGGCTTCGCCATCTTCTCGTGCATTGCGCCCTTCAGTGCACCTGGGACCAGGTTTGCCATCATGCCCTCAAGCTTTGTCTTGAATGACGAAGAATAGACATGATCTTTTCCGTCAAACAGGGCGGAGATACCCTGCTCTGCCACTTCTGACGGTTGGCTCTCCTCCTTGCCTTTCTGACCCACATCGGTGTTGTCCATGCCTGCCCGATGGAAAAAGTCTGTTGACGTTGGGCCTGGCTGCAGAGCCGTGACGGTAACGCCGCTATCGCGGAGTTCGTAGCGAATACTCTGTGCGAACGACAGCACAAAGGCCTTGGTCGCAGCATAGACAGCTTCACGGGGCGCCACCATCTCACCCGCGATCGAAGCTGTGAAAAGAATCTTGCCGCTGCCCGCGGCCAGCATGTCCTTCACGACGTGTTTGGCAAGATGGACTGTCCCAACGCAATTCAGCTGGATCATGTTCAGCTCGGCCTGCAAATCTGTTTCAGCAAACAAGCCACCTACACCCACTCCTGCATTCAGGCACGCGACTTCCAGCGGCTTTCCAGCTTCCTTGACCCGGGCCCAGAGTTCATTCACTCCTTCCGTCGTAGCCAGGTCTGCCGTTACCTCAACGACCTGTGCTCCATGTGAACGGAAACCGTCTGCTGCCTTCCCGAGTCGCTCGCCTGCCGACGCCACGATAAGATCGTAGCCATGTCCCGCCAGCACATTCGCTAACTCAAGGCCTATACCACTGGACGCGCCGGTTACCAGCGCAAGATTGCTGTTCATATGTAAGTCCCCTTTATTTTCATTTCGATGCCAAGCGGGCTTTTGCGTTTGCTGTCGCAGGACACACGG
>CAZZUX010000047.1:0-26602 GCA_964657395.1 uncultured Ktedonobacteraceae bacterium | reverse complement strand
AGGAGGCTGATTGCTTTTCGAGATGCTCGAACAGGTCATTGCGCAGGTCGAATTCGATCTCGCGCGAGATGCCGATCATGATCCAGCGGGTAAGAAAGAGAAAGACGCCGGACGCGGCTGAAAGTCCGACCAGCAGGCCCGCGAGCCGGAGTGCAGCGGAGAGGGTCACGCCATGATTCAGGCCGCTAATCGAGCGGCCGATGATCAGCGGGATGACGATTTTAAAGGCGTTCGAAAGGAGAACGACCAGGCCGCCCCAGAAGAAGTCGCGCCGGTAGCGACGGAGGTACGGAAACAGCGGGCGGAGCTTGTCTAGCATGGCTGCGTCTATTGTATCGGGTGGTGAGATGCTGGCGGGCGCTGGGGAAGAGGCGCTTCAGTTTATATGCCCTTGCGTTACGATGGAGGCTCACGGGCCCATGTCCATCCAGGCTTATTACAGCGCCATCGTAAGCGATTTTGTTGCAGACGATCCCACGCGGATACTCGGGGTGCTGACGGAACAGCATCGTCATGCGGTGGATGAGGATCAGCGATGGGCCTGGCAGCAGCAGATTTTAATTTTGAAGGACGCAATTGCCGCATATCCGCTAGCGCGAATTTTCTTCGAGCTCTACATCCCAAGGATGGGGAAGCGCGCAGATGCTGCGTTCATCACCCACAACCTTGTCTTTGTGCTTGAGTTCAAGGTAGGGGCGAGGGAGCATTCCTCTTCCGCGTATGACCAGGTGGAGGATTATGCACTGGACCTGAAGAATTTCCATGAAGGCAGCCATGCTGTTGCGATTGTTCCGGTCCTGGTGTCGACTGCTGCGCCGGCTATAGGTGAGCAAGCGGCGCGCTTTGCGGAGGACCTGGTAGCAAAACCTTTCGGCACGAATGCTGCTGGATTGAAAGCTCTGCTGGAGAGTGTCTGCGCGAATCACTCCTTCCCGCTGCTGGATATTCAGGCCTGGATTTCGAAGGGATATAAGCCAACACCAACGATCATCCAAGCGGCGGAAGTCCTCTATAGGACGCATGATGTAGCCGACATCAGGGGTAATGAAGCGAAGGAAAATCTCGCTGAGACGAGCGCGAGTGTGAGCGCGGCAATTGATAGTGCGCGTTCTCACCGGAAGAAGGCGATTTGCTTCGTGACGGGTGTTCCAGGATCTGGGAAGACGCTGGCAGGTTTAAACATCGCGACCAGGCGCTCGGAGGAACATGCTGATGAGCATGCAGTGTTTCTCTCAGGAAATGGTCCGCTGGTGGAAGTTCTGCGTGAGGCACTTGCTCGCGACGAGTCATTGCGTGATCGGACGTCGAAGAAGATTGCCAGGCGGAAGGTTCAGAGCTTTATCCAGAATATTCATCATTTCCGGGATGAATACCTTCGCAATGAAAGTGCTCCTGCTGAGAAGGTGGTTGTCTTCGATGAGGCCCAAAGAGCCTGGACACGGGAGCAGCTGGCCAAGTTTATGCAGACGAAGCGCGGCACTTTCAACTTCGATAAGTCGGAGCCTGAATTTTTTACTCAATGTGATGGACCGTCATCCGGACTGGTGCACGGTGGTATGCCTGGTGGGTGGCGGGCAGGAGATCAACACTGGAGAGGCCGGTATCTCGGAATGGATCAGCGCGCTTGAGACAAAGTTTCCGGAGTGGAAGGTCTACATCTCGCCGCGGATGGCGCTTCCGGAGTATGGGTCGACTGTTCAAGTGACGAGATTCCTCGCTTCTCCACGGGTTGAGAAGAACGAACATCTGCATCTGGCTGTGTCGATGCGCTCGTTTCGAGCTGAGGCACTTTCTACATTCGTTCGGCAACTCATCGATAATGAGCCTGAGAAGGCTCGTTCCACGTTTTGCCAAATCAAGGCTGACTATCCCATCTATGTCACTCGCAACCTCAAAATAGCGCGACAATGGCTTCGGCAAAAAGCGAGGGGAACAGAGCGGTACGGCCTGGTCGCGTCCTCGAAGGCGTTGCGACTGCAAGCAGAGGGCATTCGGGTCAAGACTGAAATTGTTCCGTCCGATTGGTTTCTCAACAACAAAGCCGATGTCAGGTCCTCCTACTATCTTGAAGATGTAGCGACCGAGTTTGCGGTGCAGGGATTGGAACTCGATTGGGTTGGCGTTTGCTGGGATGGTGACTTTCACTACAGTGAGGATGAATGGGTTTGTTGCGCCTTCAAGGGCACCAAGTGGCAGACCTTGAGGGATGAGAGCCGGCGGCTCTACCTGAAGAATGCGTATCGCGTGATTCTGACGCGCGCAAGACAGGGAATGATCCTGTTCGTTCCGCAAGGGAGTGTTGCGGATCTTACGCGCCCTCCTGCTATTTATGATGGAACGTTCCAGTATCTGCTTGCCTGTGGTTTGCCAGAGCTTCCGCATCACGGATAGTACAAGGGCAGACAGGGCAATCCGGATGGAGAGTCATGTAGGCTGGACGGGCGTACCCGTCGCTTTTTCGCTGACGGGTGGCCTGGAGCTTTGTGACAATGGCGCTCGCGACATCTGCTATCTCGGCGCGGCGCAAGATTGCCCGTAGGCTGCTGCCATTCCTGTTCCTGATTTATGTCACGGCGTTCATCGATCGTGTGAACGTGGGCTTCGCGGGTTTGTACATGACGCGCGAGCTGCATTTTTCGAACGAAGTTTTCGGGTTCGGTGCGGGCATCTTTTTCGTCGGGCTGTGCCTGCTGGAGGTCCCGGGGGCGATGATTGCGCACAGCCGCAGCGCGCGGACCTGGCTGGCCACCATCATGATCAGCTGGGGCATGCTGGCTTCGCTTACCGGGCTGATCCATACGGCGACGCAATTCAACATCATTCGCTTTCTGCTCGGCGCTGCGGAGGGTGGATTTTTCCCCGCAGTGATGGTGTACATGACGCACTGGTTCCGGCAGGGGGATCGTGCGAAAGCGGTGGCAATGTTCATGGCAGCGGTCCCGATCTCGAGTGCGACGGGTGGTGTGATCGCGGGTGGCTTGTTGAGTGTGCACTGGCTGGGCTTTGCGGGCTGGCGATGGCTGCTGATCCTGGAAGGCATTCCGGCTGTTGTATTCGGCGTGGTGACGTTGTTTTACCTGACGGATCGACCGCGGCAGGCGCGCTGGCTTACGGATGATGAGAAGACCTGGATCAGTGGAGAGATCGAGCGCGAGAACCGCGAGACAGTGTCTGCGCATTCCGAGATCAGCTTTATGCGCGGGTTGTTGACGGGTGTTGTGGTGATTCTGTGGCTTGGCTACTTTTTCATGAACATCACTGTGTACGGACTGAACCTGTGGCTGCCGAAGATGGTGCAGAGACTGCCAGGGCTGTCGTTGTGGGAGATCGCCCTTGTTGCATCGCTGCCGCATGTCTGTTCCATACCAGCGATGCTGCTGGCAGGTTGGAATGCAGACAGAACGGGCCGGCACATGCTGCATGCCATGACGGCTGCGGGCGTGGCGGCAATTGGATTAGCGATGAGCCAGCGGCATGGCATCAGCGGAACGATGGTAGTGGTGGGCTATTGCGTTGCGATGATGGGGGTGATGAGTTTCTATCCCAGCTTCTGGGCTTTGCCTACGAAGCTGCTGAATCCCCGCATTGCGGCTGCGGCTTGCGGATTGATCACGATGGCGAATATCGGCGGGTTCGTGGGTCCGTATGCGATCGGGTTTCTGACGGACGTGACTGGAACGCCGGTGGCGGGTGTGTTGCTGATGGTGGTAAGTGCGGTCCTGGCTGGCGGAGTGATGGGCTTGTTGCGAACGCGGTAAGTGGGTTTGAACAGGAAGCCGGAGAACGAGCAAGCAACAGCTTCTGTACTACAGACTCAGCGCTTTCGCAGATGAAAAGACCTGCCAGGACCGGCGTCACTGTAACCAGGCTGCAGGTGCGGGAGCTAGAAAATTTGTCGTTCAGGCTGTGGCTTTTGGGTTCCCGCTTGAAGGGTTTGCGCGATGGCGAAGCGGGATAACTGTTGACAGGCAAGGAAGCGGATTGTAAGTTTTCGACAGCATAGGATGACGGTTGGTTTTGGGGAATTCTTGCATCGGATTTCAGGTCTGGACGGAATCAGAGCGCTCGCGATTTGTTTCGTCATCGGCGGTCACATGCTTGCCCACAATGCTTCATCGCTGCTTCGCGTGACATGTGGCGGCCAAGATGGCGTGGGTCTGTTCTTTGTACTGAGCGGCTTCCTGGTGACCAGACTCCTGCTGCTGGAGTATGAGCGCACGGGAACAGTCAACATCCCGCACTTCTACTTTCGGCGCGCGATGCGGATTCTTCCACCGCTTCTTTTCTACCTTCTGATTGCTGTCTGCATCGGCATAACGGCGGGGACGCCCATCTCGACGAAGGTGATTTACAGCGTTCTCTTCTTCTTCCACAACATGAGCCACCAGGATGCATGGATGGTGGAGCATACATGGTCACTGGCAGTGGAGGAACAATTCTACCTGTTGTGGCCGGTGTTGTTCCTGGCCCTGCTGCGCTTTGGCCGTCGGAAGCTGGCAGTGAGTCTGCTGGTGCTGATTGCCTGTGCGCCGTTGATCCGCATCGGCGGTCATTTTCTGCATTGGGAATGGCTGCACCACAAAGAATCATTCCTGCTGCCGACCCGCATGGATGCACTGCTCTCAGGAGCGATTGTGGCGTGCCTGGAAGGATCGGACCGCTTCGAGCGTTTGTACCGCATGCTGGCCCGCTTCTGGTGGCTGGCACCCTCTTTCTTGTTCGTGGTGTCTCCCTGGTTCAGTCTTCATTACTGGATTGTTTATGACTACTCCTTTGGATATTTGTTGAACTCACTGGCCGGCGCCTTCTTCATTCTGTGGCTGAGCCGCAATGAGCATACGTTGCCGGGCCGAGTCGCGAACTGGGCACCCATTGCGCGCGTGGGTGTGATGAGCTACAGCGTGTATCTCTGGCAGACCATGGGAGCGCACTATTCCGACGGACTCCTGAAAGCTTTCCTGGGCCTGGTCTTTATAGCGTCCATGTCGAGCTTGAGCTTCCACGCAGTGGAGCAGCCTGCTGCGCACCTGAGGAGCTATTTGGACCGGCGCTGGTTCCGGGTGAATGCCAAGAGGCCGGTAGCTGGAGACATAGTCGCGTTAGCACGATGACTTGTGCATGACAGTAGTGGTTCGTATAGCGGCTTCAAAGATTCTGCGGCTCATATGCGGGATTGAGCCTGCGCCAGTCTTATTGGTTTGGGCGGGTGACTGCTGCGAACGGCTGGATGTGTGAGTGTACTGTTGTCCGGGTGTGGTTTGACGACGATTGCGCAGGCTGCTATATATGCTTCGTACTACGAAAGGAAAAGCAGCGATGAGTGCAATGAAGACCTATCCCTTGGAAGAGGCGCTCAAGGCGCAGAAGTCTCTTCGCGACGCAGCCGGGCTCGCGCCGGAACAGTTTCCGGTAGAGGCCTTTGTCGGCATGATCAGTGACGAAATCGAGCAGCTGCGGGGACGTGGGAAGAGCGATGAGGACATCGCCTCGATCATTCGCGAAAGCAGTGCGATCCGGATTACGGCTGAGGAGATTCGCGAGCACTACGCTTCACCGGAGGAGCGGCACCAGCACGGCGGGTAGCCTCATCCGAACCAGCCTGACTGAGCCTCAGCATCTCTTCGAGGCCGGAAAGCAGACCTTCGCGGTGGGTTCTGCTCATGCGTGAAAAGAGAGTCGCAATGAATTGATGAAACTCTTTCGACGCCGAGTTCTGCATGCCCTGTCCCTGCCTGGTGGCGCGGATGATGACCTTGCGGCGGTCCGATAAATCCGGAGTACGGGTGACCAGTGCCCGCTCTACGAGTGAGTTGACGGTCTGGTTGAGAGTTGCTGTGCTGAGGTTCAATTTGCGCGCAAGTTCCGAGAGGGTCATACCGTTCCTCGGCACCACGTTGAGCGTCATGAACTGAGTCGCACTCAGACCCGCGCGTTGAAAGCGGTTGAAGTTGGAGGCCTGCACGATCTGACGAACCTGCATCCACGCATCGAGAAACCGGGTTGTCTCCTCTTCCAAAACGGACATGGCCTTATTGTCGATGAAGAGTCGAGCCGTCGGGTTACTAAGTTGGCGTGCGCAGGAGGAGGTAGCCGCCGATGAGGCCAAAGAGGAGGTCGGGTGACCAGGCGGCGAGGAAGGCGGGCAGCATGTTGACGTTGCCCATGGCTTCGAAGGTGCCGTCGACGACCCAGTAGGCGATGGCGAGTCCTATGGCGGCGGCAATGCCGGTGAGCGATCCTCGACGGCCCATGGAAAGAGCGAAGGGAATCGCGAGGATGGACATGACGAGAGTGATGAGCGGGTAAGCAATTTTGCGGTTGAGCTGGACGCGTAGACGCATGGTGTCAAAGCCGCTCTGGCCGAGGTCGTGGATGTAGCGGTTGAGTTCGCCGAAGCTCATCTCCTGCGACTGGCGGTTCTCCTTTTTGAAGTAGGCCGGATCTTCCTGGATGCCGGGAAAGGTTTTGACCTGGAAGGTCTGATAATCGCGCATGGCATCGCCCACAAAGGTGCGCTCCCATCCATCTTCAAAAATCCATTGGTGCAGCCCTGGCTCCCAGTGGGCGCTGGTGGCGAAGACGCGGGTGGAAAGGGCGAAGGTCTCGGGATCGAACTCGAAGACAGAGATGTTGGCGAAGCGATCGCGATCCGAATCGAAGAACTCGTAATAGAAGATGCGGCCGGGTTTGCCGGCGAGCTGATGGCCGAAGATCCATTGCTGGTCGGGCCGGAGGAAGGTCTGTGCAGGCTTGCCTTTGATGACGGAGCGAAGTGCTTCCTGCTGGCGATTGGCGATGGGCAGGTAGCTTTCGTCGAAGAGGAAGAGCGAGATGCCCAGGATGGCGGCGACGACGAGCACGGGCACCATGACACGGTAGAGACTGATGCCGGTAGCCTTCATCGCGGTGAGCTCGCTGGTGCGGTTGAGCGCGCCGAAAGTGGCGAGCACAGCAACGAGCGTGCAGAGCGGTGTGAGGTTGTAGATGAGGTTCGGCATGAGGTTGATGAGGTACTCGCCGACAGTGACGAGCGGGGTGCGATTGCGGATGATGTCGCCGAGCAGCTCGAAGAAAGTGAAGATGATCATGAGCAAAAGAAAGCTGACCAGGACGAGTGCGAAGGTGGATAGGAATTGTCGCAGGATGTAGTCGTCGAGGATGAGAGGAAAGCTGCGACGGCCGGAGCGATGTCGTCCGGCGACGCTGGTGGCGAAGGATTCTTCGCGGTCGATGGCGGGGACAGGGATGTCAACTGCCGATTTGCGGGAGAGGCGGAAGAGGCCGGCCAAAGCGGGGAACCAGGTGACACCGCCGCGCCGCGAGAGCTGACGCAGCAGCAACAGGCCGAAGACGGCGAAGAGAATGTTGACGGTCCAGACACCGATGACGGCGCTGACCTTGTTCTGGCGCGCGAGAGCGATGCCGGTCGAGGAGAGGAAATAGTAGACGAAGACGAGCAGGATGGTGACGACGAAGCCGGCGCTTTTTCCGCCGCGGCGCGAAGACATGCCCAGCGGAACACCGACGAGCATGAGCACGAGGCAGGAAGCGGGATAGGCGAATCGCTTATTCAATTCTATGGAGTACCACTTGCCGTTAGGCATGCGACTGCGGCGGTAGAGTTCACGGTTGCCCATGGCGAGGATGGGCGTGTCAGCCCGACCGATGTGCGCTTCTTCCTGCGTGCCGATAGCGAGAGGCACGTCTGATTCTGTAAAGGTGGAGACGGTGTACTGGTTGGGATCGGTGGTCGAGGCATCGTGTTGGGTGCCATCGCGAAGACGCATCTGCAGAGTATTGTCGCCGCCGTTGATGACGGTTGCGCGTTCGGCAGTGGTGATCTTGGGATCGTTGTGATCGGACAGGTCGGCGAGGAAGACGCGGTGCCATTGCGAGGAGCCGGCACTGCCGCGCACGTCCTGCACATAGAGGACGTAGTTCTTGAAATCTTCATAGAACACGCGCGGCTGAATCTCGAAGCTGGCCTGCGATGTCTTGATGGAGTTTTCCAGATCGAGCAGGGCCGCTGTCGATTTTGGTGCGAGATAGAGGGCGTTAAGCAGGGAGACGCCCCAGCCGAGAAGAGCCACGATGAAGACGATGCGGACGAAGCTCCAGACACCAAGGCCAGAGGCGCGCATGGCGGTAATTTCGCTGTCGGCGGCAAGGCGACTGAGTCCGAGCAGGACCCCGACGAGGACGGCCATGGGGATGGTGACTGTCAGGGTATTCGGAAGGGTGTAGAGGAAGATCCTTGCAATGTTTCCGAGTGAAGCGCTTTCGCGCACCATGAGATCCAGAATGCTGCCGAGCGGCTTCATGAAAATGATGAACGTGAAGAGCGCGCCGCCAAGCAGTGCGTGAGAGAGGACTTCGCTGAGGATGTAGCGGGTAAAGATGCGCAATGCGTTGATGGCTCCGCTGATGCGTGGTGCTGATCCAGTTTACGGCTTACTCAGTTGTAGCGGGACATTGCGGAAGGGAGGCGACGGCTTATGCGACGAGGAGATGGTAAGTTCCGAAGGTTTGTCGCCGCAGGTCGGGCAGTGTGCTATCTGCTTCCATGTCGGCAAGATGCTGGTCGATGGTTTCTCGCAGTGGGTCGCCTTTGCGAACCATGATCCCGTAGGTGCTGACAGGTCCGGGAAGAGGACCGGCTTAGTGAAGGCCGGCTATAGCCTGCGAGAAGTGCGGGGCTATTGGAGAATCATCGACGACCACATGAAGGATGCCGACGCGCAGACCCTGGTGGTGGGGTGCTCCTATATACGATTATTGTCGCGCCGGCAGTTTGCAGATGCAATGTTGACTATGGGTCTTCATCCGTTCAGCAGGCGTGCTGCCGCCTGCTCGTGACTCTTTATGCCAACTACTGCTTGGCAGCAATCTCCAATGTTGCATGCGCCGCGACATGGTGCAGATCTGAGAAATTGCCCTGGTTGGTGCCGATGCTGAGACGGCCGCGTGAATCGATGTAGAGCAGGTTGTCGCCTACGGGGACATCGCTGAAAGTTTTGACGAAGGGCATGGTGTAGGGCTTGCCGTCGAGCGTGATGGTTACCTTGTCACCGGTGACATAGCCGAGCTGGGCGAAGGTCGCGGAGGGAACGTTGAGGACGAGGTTGCCGAAGGGACCGTCGGTGCCGATGACTTCCGCATGGAGTTTTCCAGATGCGATTGAAGCGCTGGTGTTTTCAAGGCGGACGAGTTTCGTGACGTCGAGGGAGGGGCCGGCCTGGGTCCAGTCGTCGCCGCGGGCAAGGTGGGCGCCGGCGGGTGAAAAGATGTCGCGGCCGTGGAAAGTAGAGGAGAGCTTCGCGCCGATCATCCATGCCGGGTTGGTGATTTCGCGTGCGCCTTCGAGACCGTCGCGATCGGCGAGCAGGGTGATCATGCCGTTGTCCGGCAGGACGAAGTACTGACCGACTTTCGATTTCGCGATGATGGCTTTGCGGGTGCTGCCTACTCCCGGATCGATGACGGCGACCAAGACGGCGTCTTTCGGGAAGTAGGGAGCGGAGCCAGCGAGAAAGCGGCCGGCCTCAGCGATGTCAAAGGGTGCGACCTGGTGCGTGATATCGAGGATGGTGACGCCGGGTGCGACGCCCTGCATCACGGCGCGGCAGATGCCGACGGCATCGTCTTTGGTATCGAAGTCGGTCATAAAGCCGATGGTCTTGAGGTGCTGCTGAGCGGTTGCTGTCAGCAGAGCGAAGCAGGTGAGCGTAAGTAGAAGGAGATTTCGGGGCAGGCTGCGGAGCACGTGCGCCTCCGGTGTTGAGGATGGGACTGCAGGCTAGACAAAGATAGCAGCCGCAATGTGGATTTACTTGCCGGTTGCAGGGATTTCCGGATAGGCGGGACTGCCGGGAAGGAAGCGGTAGCCGATGCCCCGGACGGTTTCGAGGTAGACGGGTTTAGCGGGATCGTCCTCGATGTAGCGGCGGAGGCGGACCATGAAGTTATCGATGGCGCGGGTGTCCGTGTCTTCGCGGACGTGCCAGACTTCTTCAAGCAGCTGTTTGCGAGAAATGATTTCTGCCTGGTGACGGACCAGGTAGCGCAACAGTTCGGCTTCCATGACGGTGAGGCTGATGGAGCGTGGGGCCTCGCCGGCGGTGGTGAGGCGGAGGGCCGCGAAATCAATCGTGCGTCCGGCGAATTGGAAGATGGCGGAGGGCTCGGCGACTTTGGCCGGAACGGCGGTGTCGCGCTGCCAACTGGTACGGCGGAGCAGGCCATGCAGACGGGCAAGCAGGATGGATAGCTCGAAGGGCTTCGATAGATAGTCGTCGGCTCCTGCTGCAAAGCCGCTGAGCACATCCTCGGGACGTCCGCGGGCAGTGAGCATCAGAACGGGAACGTAATTTTGCTGTTCGCGGAGTTCCTGCACGACGGAGAAGCCGTCGCGACCGGGCAGCATGACGTCGAGGATCACGGCGGCGATAGGCTCGGGTGGAGCCAGGAGTTCAGGGAGGGCAGCTTCGCCGGTTTCGAAGATGAGGGTGCGGTAGCCTTCGGCTTCGAGATTGAAGCGAAGACCTTGTGCCAGGTGGGCTTCGTCTTCGACGACAGCTATTGTGAGTGGTGGTGTGCTCATGCGGAAAGCGCCGACTTGTTTTCTGCAGCAGCCCTTGCTTCGTGAGGCAGGGCGCGTGGGAGCTGAAAGTGGATGGTAGTACCACGTCCTTCTCCGGCGCTGACAGCATGCACTTCTCCGCCATGCTGACTCACGATGGAGCGGACGAGGAAGAGGCCGAGGCCGCTGCCTTTGATGTGCAGCAGATTGCGATTGGGCACGCGGTAGAAGCGACGGAAGACGCGCTTGAGCTGTCCGGGCGGGATGCCGATGCCCTGGTCGGCAATGGAGAAGCGGACCCAGGCGCCGTCGGTGTTGTTGAGGCGGATCTGGATATCGACCTTGCCGTGCGCATACTTGACGGCGTTGTCGAGGACGTTGAGGACAGCGGTCTGCAGGTCTTCGGGGTTGCCGAGCGCGAGGGCAGTCTCGTTCTGCAATGGCGGCCCTTCGAAGCGCATGGTCTGAATGGCGTCTGCGGGAAGGTGATGGCGCTGGAGCGTGGTGGCGGCGCAGGTGTTCAGGAGCTCTGCAATGTCGACGGGGACGCGCGCTCGATTGCCTGCGGGACGCTGACGGATTTCGCCGGCCTTAAGCACCTGCTCGACCATGGCGAGGAGCCGGTTGCTGTCCGCCAGCATGATGGAGTAGAACTCCTGCCGCTGTGGCTCGGTGAGGTCACGGAGCTTGAGGGTTTCGAGGTAGAGGCGGATGGAAGCGAGCGGCGTTTTCAGCTCATGGGTGACGGCATTGAGGAAGCTGTCCTGCTGTTCGTTGCGACGGACTTCGCGGACCAGGAAGATGGTGTTGAGAGTGACGCCGGCGAGGAGAAGTCCGAAGAAGGGGATGCCGAGAGCGAGGGGTACCCACTCGCGCCAATTGAGGATGACCCAGCCGACGTTGAGAGCAATGGTGAGGGCCAGCATGCAGACGCCGAGCGCGATGAAGAAGAACATCGACTTCTTGCGGCGGGTGATGTGCATGGAGTTAGATTACTGGAGTCGCCTTCCGAACTCAGGTCTGCTTGCTTTGCTGCTGGCGCGTTTCGACGCTGGATTCCAGCTGACGCAGTCGCTGTTTCAACTCTAGATTTTCCACGACCAGCAGGACTTCTGCCTTGGATTGTTCGATGGCGCGGAGGAGCCGGGCTTCCATGGCTTTTTGATCTTCGCGCTGGAGAGCGATATCTCTACGCACGTCGGTCATCTGGCTGCTGAGTGAGCGGAGTTCGGGTGCCACGAAATCCTGAATGACTTTGCGGACATCTTCAACGACGCTCATAGGCAAAGTATATGCCACGGCAAAAAGCCCCCAGACTGCATGTGCAGGCGGAGGCTTTTCATTGGTACGGGGTGCGTTAGACGCCGGCGGGACGGGGGTCGTGCTTGTCGTATTCGGCGATTTTGATGTCGCGGGCAAGTCCGAGTTTGTGGAGGATCCAGATGCCGTAGTAGTTGGCGTCGACTTCATACCAGGCGAGGCCATGCTTGGCGGAGACCGGATGCGCATGGTGGTTGTTGTGCCAGCCTTCGCCGCCGGTCATAAGAGCAACCCACCAGTTGTTGCGGGAGTCATCACGGGTGGGGAAACGCTTGGTGCCCCACATGTGGGTGGCGGAGTTTACCAGCCAGGTGGCGTGCAGACCGAGGGTGACGCGCAGGAAGATGCCCCAGAGGACGCCCGGTACGCCGGCGATCAGGTAGAGCACGGCAGCAGCGACGAGCAGCGGCACGTAGTGGTACTTGGTGATCCAGCGGTGAAACTTGTCCTTTGCGAGGTCCGGAGCGTAGCGCGCAAGCAGTGCCGTCTCGTGACCGAGGGCGTCGCCCATCATGATCCAGCCGATGTGCGCCCACCATGCACCCTCATGCGGGGTGTGGGGATCGCCGGGCTTGTCGGAATTCTGGTGATGGACGCGGTGCGTGGCCACCCAGAACATGGGGCCGCCTTCGAGGGCGAGGCAGGCGAACGTGGTCAGCACATATTCAACCCACTTGGGAGTGCGGTAGCCGCGATGCGTGAGCAGCCGATGGTAGCACATGCCGATGCCCATGTTGATGGCCATGACATACAGCACGACAGCGCAGATGAGAGCTTTCCAGGTAAAGAAGAAGAGGGCGGCGATGGCACCGATGTGGAACAAGGTGAAGACGACGGTGGAGGGCCAGTTCATCTTGTCGGACTGGGTGGCTCGGCCGAGCACGGGAGCCTGAGGGCGTGGGTCAATCTTCGCCCGATTTTCCGGCGAGAGGAGAGTGTCTTCAGCGAGGGGAGGAGCGATGGTAGACATAGTCAGAGCGATTTCCTTCGGCGAGCGTGCTGCTCTATGTCCAAGCTAGCAGTGCTTCAGGGCTCCGCCAGTAAGACTTTTGTAAGAGGAACCCGCTCGTTCGGGCGAGGGCGCGCTGGCGCAGTGGTCTGCTCCGTTGGTCCGCTGTTTTGTCTGCGAGATGAGGGTCAGAAGTGCCACCTTCTGGGGATGGTACGGCAGAGAACGAGAAGTTCAAGCCCAGGCCTCGGGGAGAGACCTGGAGCGATGCCGCTATGAGGCTAGCCGATGAAGTCGACTTTTACCGGGTGTGGAATGATGCCCTTTTCGTGGCCCATTTCGAGGAGCTTGACGATGGCTTCTTTGCCGTCGGGACCGTAGTCAAGTGTGCGTTCATTGACGTACATGCTGACGAAGCGGTTCGCGGTCGGCTGGTCGAGTTCACGCGCAAACTGCATGGCGTAGGCGAGTGCTTCTTCGCGATGGTCGAGTGCGTGCTGGATGCTTTCGCGCAGGGCGTTGGTGACGGTCAGCATGAGTTCGGGGCCAAGATCACGCTTAATGGCGTTGCCGCCAAGTGGGAGAGGCAGGCCGGTCTGTTCGCGCCACCACTGGCCAAGATCGATGATCTTGTTCAAGCCATTGGAGGAGTAGGTGAGCTGGCCTTCGTGGATGATGAGTCCGGCGTCGAAGTTGCCGGCAAGGATTTCCGGGATGATCCGATCAAAGGGAACAGTGGTCGTTGCTATTTCTGGAGCGAAGAGCTTGAGGGTCAGAAAGGCCGTGGTGAGTTCACCGGGAACGGCGATCTGTACGCGCTTGATCTCGTCGAGTGAGAACTTGCGGTTGGCGACGATCATGGGTCCGTAGCCTTCGCCGACACTGCCGCCGCAGGACATGATGGCGTACTTGTCCTGGAGGTAGGGGTAGGCGTGGAAGGAGATCGCCGTGACATCGTAGAAGGCCTCGTTCAGGGCCTTGTGGTTGAGGGTCTCAATGTCGGTAAGGGTGTGAGTGAACTTGAGACCGGGAACGCGGACCTTGTTCGTGGCAAGACCGTAAAACATAAATGCATCATCGGAGTCTGGACTGTGCGCGATCTTGATCTCGCGAATAGCAGTAGAGCCGACAGCGGTAGCGGGATGGGTGGTGACAGATGCTGTGCCCACGGTGCGTAATTCCTTTCGATGTTGCAGGCGGTTGGCCGAGACCGACCGGCCTGGCAGGCAGGCTGGTTCAGAAGGCCCTGCGTGTACGGGAAGAGAGAAGCATGCGGGCGCAGAGGGCGGCCGCGAAAACTTTGATGGCATCTGTCGGCAGGAACGGCAGAACCGAAACGCTGAGCGGCGCATGGGTTTGTAGAGCCAGCCACCAGGCACCGGTCGAGAGCAGAATGATGTCGCCGATGGCAGCACTGGCGAGCAGTACCGCGAAGGAGCGGTGAGTACGGGACAACAGACTGGCAGCGGCTGCGGCGAAGGGCGCGGCCATGAGATAGCCCCCGGTGAGGCCGAGAAGCTGAGCAATGCCGCCGGGCCCATGCGGACTGAAGACCGGGAGTCCCGAGGCACCTTCTGCGAGATAGAGTGCGAGCGAAGCCAATGCCGTGATGGGATCGAGCAGCAGGCCCAGCAGCAGAACAGCAAAGGGCTGCATGGTGAGAGGTACAGGCGTGAAGCCGAGAGGGATGGAGATGTGGGCACAAAGGGCGACAAGGGCGGTCCCGCCGATGGCGTAGATGGCTCGCTTCGCTATCGGGTGCATGGCCGGAGAGACAGCCTCATGGCCGGCTGCGGCGGGGTTCGCGATCACGGGATGGGTGGTGTCGGTCATCTGTGACTCCTATTCTTCGGTCTGGGCTGCGGATCGTTGTGCGTGCTGCGAATCATTGGCAGTGTTGACGATAGATTCAGTGCTGGTTCCGGCTGCTGCTTGTCTTTGCTGCGCGTGATGCACGCGGATATGCCTTGCAATGGAAACAGCCGCCCATAGCAGCGCGCACAGGCTCAGAAGAAGTAACACATACAGATAGCGCATACATGCGGCCGGCGAACCCAGTTGCCAAGCCTGAGGATATCAAATTGATGAGGCGTCCCTATCGGGCTCAGGAGAAAGGGATTGATGAAGCCACGAAAGATAGTCGGTACTGCCGCTTTCCGGCACCAAGATGAGCCACTCGGGAACCTGGTACGAGTGCAGCGATCTGAGGCGGGCTTCGACTGCGTCCAAGTAGCTGGCTTCGGTTTTGATCAGGAGCAAGTGTTCGGTGCTTTCCGTGGTTTGTTCTTCCCATCGGTAGATGGAGTGGATGGCGGGCACGATGTTGACGCAGGCAACAAGCCGGCTGTCGACGAGAGCGCGGGCTATGGACTGTGCCTCTGCGAGTGAGCCGGTCGTGGAGAGCGCAATGCGGGCTGAAGTGGGTTCAGGCGGGAACATCCTGCTGAGGGTATACGACGGATGAGTGGAATCCGGCATCTGCATAGCTGGCGCGCAGAGTGGATGGGCGGAGTGCCCGGAGTGCTGCCGGCGAGCTACAATTTCATGACTTTACGGCGGCTCGACAGAGACACAGCAGGCAACGAAGGAAGAGGACAGCGGAATGCCCACAGAGATCAAGTTTGGAACGTCCGGATGGCGGGCGATTGTTGCGGACGAGTTTACGCTGGCGAATATTCGCCGGGCGGTCACTGGCATTGCGAAGTATGTCGCCTCGAATGGGGCCGGACAGCGGGTGTTGGTAGGTCGCGACCCGCGATTCCTGGGTGAGAGCTTTGTGGAGGAAGCAGCGCGCATTCTTGTACAGCACGGGGTGACGCCGCTGGTGATTGCGGAAGCTGCTCCAACGCCGGCTATTTCGTACGCCGTGAGGGAGCACAAGGCGAATGGCGCAATCAACTTTACGGCTTCCCACAATCCGCCGGAATACAACGGCATCAAGTTCTCGACGCCCGATGGAGCGCCCGCACTTCCGGAGACGACGGGGAAAATCGAGCAGCGAATCAGGGATCTTGGCGACCAGCTGATAGGGCCTGCTCCGGTGGTGGACAGGTTTGAGCAGATCGATGTGAAGCCGACTTATCTGAAGCGGCTGACGGAGCTGGTTCAGCTCGACGTGATCAAGAAGGCCGGGTTGAAGGTGGTGTTCGATCCGTTCTGGGGTGCGGCGCGCGGGTATACGTCAGATGTATTGAAGACTGCAGGGATCGACGCTGTGACCGTGCATGACTACCGGGATGTTCTGTTTGGCGGGCACGCCCCGGAGCCGGACGATCACCTGCTGGGCGACTGCAAGGCGAAGATGAAGGAGTCGGGTGCGAAGCTTGGGGTCGCGACCGATGGGGATGCGGACCGATTTGGGATCGTCGACGAGGACGGCACGTTTATCCAACCGAACTACATCATCGCACTGCTGTTTGACTACCTAGTGGAGACGCGGGGATGGAGGAACGGGGTGGCGAAGTCAGTAGCGACGACCAACCTGATCAATGCGCTCGCGGACCACTACAAGATCGAGCTGCATGAGACGCCTGTGGGTTTCAAGTACATTGGCGAGCTGATCCTGAAGGATGCAATCGCGATTGGGGGAGAGGAAAGCGCCGGTCTGACGATCCGCGGGCATGTGCCGGAGAAGGATGGTGTGATTGCCGGGTTGCTGGTTGCCGAGATGGTCGCGCATCGCGGCAAGTCGCTGGGAGCGCAGTTGAAGGAGCTGTTTGGCAAAGTAGGTTCCTTTTATCCGAATCGAGAGAACTTCCACTTGACCGCCGATTCGAAGGCGAAATTCACTGAGAAGATAAAGGGAGACCCGACGGACCTGGGTGGTTTGAAGGTGGCTTCCGTGGTCCGAACTGATGGATTGAAGCTGATCCTGGAAGATGGGTCGTGGGTTTGCTATCGGTTGTCCGGGACGGAACCGGTGGTGCGGGTGTACACGGAAGCTCGCAAGGAAAGCGAGACCGAGAAGTTGAGTAAAGCAGCCAAGGCTTGGGTGCTTCAGTAGGGCGAGAGGCGGGATTTTTGTGGTGACGGGCGGGCGTGAGATCGGCATGACTGGTAAAGAAAAGTTGGTGGCGAGGCTCCTGGATTCCCGCCGTCGCGTGGGTACGGTGGGAGCGATCGCCATTGCCGGTCTGCTGGCGTATCACGTGGTTGCCGGCAACAACGGACTAACGATCTACAAGCAGAAGCGGGCTGAAGACAGGGCACTGGCCGCCAAGGTCGAGCAGATGCAGAAGGAGAACGACAGACTGAAGAAGCATGTCGACCATCTTGCTTCGGATCCGGATGCAATCGAGTATGAGGCGCACACGAGGTTGCGCTACACGAAGCGTGACCAGGTCATTGTGTTGAATGATGATGTCCCGCCAGCTCAGCGCTAAATTGGCTGGGATATCAGTGTGCTGTGACCTCGGGTTTTGCCAGCGGCCTTGAAGGCTCTTTGGCATCGATGCCGATGGGCAGGATGAACTTAAGCGGCGACTTGATGAATGATTTAAAGATGAAGATGACGAGCTGCTTCTGTTCAGATGCGGGCACCTGGTAGGCGCGCAGAGCAACGAAGGCAGCAATGGAGAAGCTGACGCCAAGATTCAGGACGAAGCAGAGGCCGATGCCGCCGATGGCCCAGTAGAACCAATCCTTTCCAAAAGATTCTGTACCGAAGCGGGCCGCGGCCAGAGCGAGTGTGCCTGTGGTCAGAGTGACGTGGCGGACATCCAAGTGCAGACCGAAAAATGATGCGATGACTGGCGTGAAGCCGAGTAGGTAGCCGAGTGAAATGCTCGTACTCCAGCCGGCTAGATCGCGTTCGAGGATGTCAGCAGCGCGACGGAGCTTTTTGCGGCCGATGCGCAAGCCGAGTGGATGTTCGGCAACGGCTTCTGTGACGCGATGGTAGACGGAGAAGTTTTCGCACCATCCGCCGATCATGGCGGCCATCCAGAGAATGATGCCGGTGAGAATGGCGAAAAAAGCGGTGCCGGATGTGAAGGGATGCAGTGTCTGATACACATGTTCTGCCGATTTCAGTGGCAGGTAAGATTTGCTGAACATGCGCTGCCAGAGCTTTTCGAAAGCAATGGCGCCTATGACGACGGCAATGATGTTGCCGAGAGCGGCGGCGAGCTGCGATCGGGTGATGTCGGCGACAAATTCGGAGATCTTTAGCCAGCGGGCATTGCCGCGGTTGCGACGGACGATACCGGCGAAGGTAGCGGCAGTCATCGAGGGCTGCTTGGTGGCGAGAACAAAGCCAAAGACCTGCAGCAGGACGAAGCTGACCGCGTAATCGGTTCCGACGAAGAAGCCTTCAATGAAGAGCGGGAAGTGTTTACCGATAATGCTCATCTTCAATGCCGCGGTGAAGACAGTGAGCAGGCCGCCGCCGAAGGCCGCACGCCACATGAGCCAGTATTCGCCACGCGAGTGGGCGATGTAGTGTTCGCCGTCCAGACCGGTGCGCTCGACCATTTTGCGGGCGAGCAGGTTGAGGTTCTGTCCCAGCAATGGCCTCAGGCGGAGATCGGCAAGTTGACCGACGGCCAGCTGGTTGAAGAGTCGTCGGGAAGCGGTGATGGTTTTTTGCCGTGAGGCGGAAAGCTGGGCCAGCGTGTCGCTTAGCTGAGCAGCTGCGGGAGGTGCGGCGGCTGCGAAAACATCCGCGATGGCATTCATGCGGTCCAGCGAGGTATCGATGGATTGCAGATCGAAGACGAGGTCGGCGCTGACGCCGGTCTTTTCCATGTGGAGGTGAACGACGTCCAGTTCTTCGCGACAGCGTCGTGCGACTGCTTTCCACAGTACGAATGCCTGCTGGCGATGTTCCTCGTCGGCAGCATGCACAAAGGCCTCGGTCTCGAAAACGAAGCGGTAGAAGGGCGAAGCATCCACTGGCAGGCCGCTGCCGCGCTGGCGCATGGCGGCGGTGAGACCGCGACTGGCGATGCGGGTGGCCAGCAGGCAGAGCGCTTCCCGCATGTCGCTGCGGGTGGAGTTTTCGAGGCCCTGAGCGTTGGGCGGAGAGACGAGTTCGGCGACCTGGTTGAAGACATCCGGCGAGAGGCTGAGGATACGATCGACGTCGCGCTGCGAGGGAAAGAGTTCGGCGAAGAGTCCGGCGAGATCGGAGCGCGGATGTACGGAAGGCAGGACTCTTTGAACGATGCGTTGCAGGCTCTCCGAGACCAGGCCGTGGTGGTGCGACGGAACGCCGGCGGACGCAAAGAGGGTAACGGAATGCATTTCGGCAATCATGGCGTCAAAGCTGCACTGGAAGCCGGTACGCAGGGTGACGTCACGATCCATGAGGTGCAGCCAGCGAGTCAATTTGAGGGCAAAGTGGCGTTCGGTACGGGCGGCCCAGATGTAATGTACAAGCGACTCGAAATGCCGGCGGCGCGTTTCGAACGATGGGGCTTCGGCGAAGCGAGAGGTGTGATGGCGGAGTGCGCGTGCGAGGCCGGCGCCTTTCGGCGTTTCCGCCGGTTCGCCTGGAACTTGTGTCAGAGGGAGGGACGCTGGATCCAGGTTGCCGGGTTGAGGACTGGTGTTCGCAGCTGCCATATAGTGTTCCGGATCTTCTTTGACGGGTGCGTGTGGAGTTTAACCGTGGAGGTTGCCCTGTGTCTCTATCGTACCGCGGCTGGATGGGAGGGTATGTGCCCAGGGCTGGCCGATAGCGGCATGAATGGCCGCACCGAGGTGCAACTGGGTAGCGCTGTCGAGTTTAGCGCCATCGCGATCGAGATAAAACACATCGACGGCCACTTCACCTTCTGTATCAATGAGGGCGACCTTGATGTTACAGCTGCTGTCGGCAAAGGCGATCGCGACTTTCCGTAGAAGGCCGGGCGCGTCCGGGGCAACGATTTGGAGCAGAGTGCTGTGGGTCGATGACTCGTTATCGAACTCTATTCGTGGTGCGGCATGAACCTTGCTGACGGTGAGTGGCAGGTTCTTACGCGAACGCAGGAGGGGTTCGATGGAGGTTTTGAGCGAGGCGATGTCGAGGACACTTTGCTGGAAGCGTTCAAGCTCGGATGGATTGAGTTCGAGGGTGCGGTAGGTGTCAGAAAACTGAAAGGTGTCGACGACGGTCCCTTCGTCATTGGAGAAGGCGTCGGCCTTGATGATGTTCATACCCCAGGCAGAGAGGACGCCGGCAATGTCGGCAAATAACCGGGCCCGCTCGCGACTTACGAGAGTAAGTTCGAAGAGCTGCCGAAGCGGGCGCACAGAGACGCTGGCGGCGCGATCAGTGAGTTGCAGTGACATCTCGAAGTGCTGACGGACGATGTCCGGACGGCGGGTCTGCATGTAGCGCTGCGGAAGGCCGTCGAGGAAGTGAATCAGTTGCTGTGATTGTTCCGGGACGAGAGCAGCAATGCTGCGGGTGAGCGATTCGTCGCTGCGGACACGGAAGCGCTCTTCGTCAACGCTGCGATCCATGAAGTTGGAGGTGGCGATATAAAGCTGCCAAAGATTCTCGGCCTTCCACGGAGTGAGGGCGTCCGGATGTACCGCCTTGATATCTGCGTAGGTGAGCAGCGTGAGCATACGCAGGTACATCTGTGAGCCGGTCTTCTCGGCAAAGGTGCGAATGGTTTCGGGGTCAAAGATATCGCGGCGGAGAGTCGCCGACATTTCGAGATGATTGCGGATGAGGCGTCGGACGGTCTGGCGCTCTTCGGGATCGAAGTCGAGACGGGCAAGCAGGCTGTCGGCGAGTTCCACACTCTGGATGGTGTGATCGGCATTGCGGCGAGCCTTGCCGGTGTCGTGCATGAGGAGAGCGAGCAGGAACAGGTCAAGACGATCAATGTCTTTCACCAGGGACGAGAATCGATGTTCCCACTCCCCGGCTGGCTGACGAAGTTGATGCACGTTCTGAATGGTGACAAACGTATGTTCGTCGACCGTGTAGCGATGGTACGAGTCGCGGACGACGAGTGCGTCGATGCCATGAAATTCGGGAATGAGCAGTTCGAGGATGCCAAGAGCATGCATGCTGCGTAAAGCGTCGGCGGCGTGCGGACCGAGCAGGATTTCACGCAGTGCATTCCAGAGGAACGGGCCTTCGGGGATGTGCAGGTCGAGCATGGGAAAGATCTCAGCAATGCGATCTTCAGCGCGCTGGCTCAGCGTGTAGCCGTGGATGGCGATGAGCGAAAAGATGCGCAGGATGGAGTCAGGATCGGTGAGTGAGGCGTTGTCGTCGATGTCGATGCGCGTGTCTTCGAGGAAGAAGTCCGTCCCGGGGATGGGGGAGCGTTTGCGACGGATGCTTCGATAGAAGGGCTGGCGAGCGGGTGGGAGCGCATCGAGCATGAGTGTGACGCGACGGTAAACGGAGCGGGCGTGACGATAGTAGTTGCGCATCCAGTACGCGGGGTCGGAAGTGCCGGCAGTTTCGAGCCCGATGCTGAGGGCTGCGGCGTCGTCCTGGGCCTGCCAGCTGAGTACATTGTCATCACGTTTGTTACGTATATGGAGGAAGCAGCGCACGGCTGCAAGGAATTCGAAGGCGGCTTCCGCGTCGTCCCGCGGTGGAAAGACTGAATTTGTGGGGCCAGGCAGACCGCGCTGTTCGCGAATGGAGTTCAGGGTCTGCAGCCAATGTGCGAGGTTGTGATCGCGCAGCCCGCCGGGACACTCCTTGATATTCGGTTCCAGCTGGAAGATGGTGTCGCCATATTTTTTGTGGCGGGCGCGGGCGAGCTCGGCGATGTTCTGAGTGATGCGCGACCATTCGCGTTGAATCAGGTTGGGTAGCACGCGGGTCTGGAGCTGCTGATGCAGAGTCTCGCTGCCGGCGACGAATCGCTGATCGATGAGCGAGAGCGTGAACTCGACATTTTCGGGAGCGAAGCGCTCGCAGTCCTTGATGGAGCGCGTGACTGGACTTGCGCGGAGGCCGATGTCCCACATGAGCTGGTTGATGGTGCGCACTGTTTCGCGCTCAGCTTCTTCGTCGGCAGAGTTGGCGAAGATGTAGAGCAGGTCGATGTCGGAATGGGGAAAGAGTTCGCGCCGCCCGTATCCGCCGACAGCGATGAGTGCCATGTTGACGGGCTGCGTGTTGCCGCTGGTTGTGAGTGCGAGTAGTTGCCGGACGAGGTTGTCGAGGAGGACCGAGCGCCGGCGGATGGTGGCGAGACCGTCTCCGGTGCGTGCGAAGGATTGCTCCAGCGCTGCCTGTTCGGCGGCGTAGATGGCTTTTGCCTCTTCGGTGGAGGAGAACGACTGTTTCATCCGGCTGCTCTCCCGACGGTGTTAGAAGCTACAGGGCTGTTGGGCCGCGCTCATCGTTGCGGATGCGGATGGCTTCGTCGATGCGGGAGACGAAGATCTTGCCGTCGCCGATTTTGCCGGTGCGTGCTGCTCCGACAATGGCTGCGATCGTTTTTTCGGCAAGTTCGTCGCCGACGACCACTTCGATCTTGATCTTGGGCAGGAGGTCGACCGTGTATTCGCGTCCGCGATAGAACTCGGTGTGACCTTTCTGGCGGCCATGGCCGCGGGCTTCAAGGATGGTCATGCCCTCGACACCTGCTTCGAGCAGGGCGTCTTTGACGGCGTCCAGTTTGGAGGGCTGAATGATGGCTTCGATCTTTTGCATGTGTGAATCTCTCAGTAGTCAATCTACACGGCAGTTCGGAAGGTCAGGGGCACAGCTCAAGCGGCGAAGTCGTAGCCTTCTTCGCCGTGCTGGTTGAGGTCGAGACCTTCTGCTTCCTGGTCGGCGGTGACGCGCAGACCGATGGTCATATCGATCAGCTTCAACAGGACGAGGGTGCCGACGATGGAGATGATCCAGGCAAGGACGACGCCTACGAGCTGGTTGAGTATCTGGTGCCAGTTGCCGTCGATCGCGCCCGACGGCAGCACATTGCCTTTGGCGTCCTTGAAGATGGGGTTGACGGCGCTGGAAGCGAAGATGCCGGTGAGGATGGCGCCGAGGGTGCCACCGGCGCCGTGGACTCCGAAGGCGTCGAGCGAATCGTCATAGCCGAAGCGCGCCTTAACCTTGGTGACCATCAGGTAGCAGACGATGCCGGCCGCGAGTCCGATGGCAAGTGACGACATGGGTGAGACGAAGCCGGATGCCGGCGTGATGGCGACCAGGCCGGCGACGGCGCCAGAGATGCCGCCGAGTGCGCTGGGCTTGCCGTTCTTGATCCATTCGCAGGCCATCCAGGCAAGCGCGGCTGTAGCTGCTCCGAAGTGGGTGGCGACGAAGGCGCTGGTGGCGAGCGAGCCGGCGCCGAGGGCGCTGCCGGCATTGAAGCCGAACCAGCCGACCCAGAGCAGGCAGGCGCCGATGAAGCTGAGCACGACCGAATGAGGCGCCATGTGCTCCTTGGGGTAGCCGAGCCGTTTACCCAGGTAGAGCGCGCAGACCAGTGCGGAGACGCCGGAAGTGATGTGGACGACGGTGCCGCCGGCAAAGTCGAGGGTTGGGAAGCGGCCGCCGAGGGAGGCATTGAGCAGGCCACCCTTGCCCCAGACCATGTGGGCCATGGGGTCATAGACGAGGAAGGACCAGAGCAGCAGGAAGACTGCCATGGCACTGAACTTCATGCGTTCGGCGAAGGCACCGGTGATGAGCGCGGGCGTGATGATCGCGAACATGAGCTGGTAGACCATGTAGGTCTGGAGCGGGATGGTGGCGGAGTAATCGGGATCGGGTGCGGCGCCGACGCCTTTCAGGAAGATGTGGTGCAGTCCGCCGATGAAGGATGTGCCCGAGTCGAACGCGAGGCTGTAGCTGAGGAAGGCCCAGGAGACGGTGATGATGGCCATCATGGCGAAGCTCTGCATCATGGTGGCGAGCACGTTTTTGCGCCGCACGAGACCGCTGTAGAAGAGGGCGAGTCCGGGGCCGGTCATCATGAGAACGAGGGCGGAACTGGTGAGCATCCAGCTGTTGTCGGCAGAGGATTTTGCGTCGGCGACAGCCGCTTCAACTTTCGCGAGTCGCTCCGGGGTGACCGGACTGGCGGCGGAGTCAGCAGCAGCAGCAGCCGCAGCGGGAGCGGCCTGGGCATGCGCCAAAGGAGCAGAGATAAACAGACAGGAAGCTGCGGAGAAAAGGATGGTGAGTACGGGAACGAGAAGCAATCTGGGAAGTAGGCGGCGCATGCGGCTCCGTGGCAACGAATTAGGAACTTGAGTAGACCACGGCTCCGGGCCGACAGCGTTCCCCAATGAGGCCTGGGAGAAGAGGGTGCTGTTGGCTCAGGCAGACGTGGACTGAGCAGGAAAGCCGCTGGAAGTGGTGCTACGCGTTCCGATTACTTTGCCACAAAGCGGGGATGGAGTCGTAAGGAATTCATCAACCCTGGGAGGGAGGCGCGTGGTGTGTGTACGGGCTGGAAGCGTCAGGCGCCAGCCATCAGTATCCAGATAGTGCATGGCGGTATACTTCCGGTATGGCGACGGAAACTCACGACAAGTATTTTTTCGGTGCACTGGAGTCGAGTGCAAAGAACCAGGAGAAGGTGCGGGAAGTCACCTTCGGCCAGGAGCAGACGGACGGCATCATCATGACGTCGCTAGATTTCGCGGTGAATTGGGTGCGCAAGAATTCTGTCTGGCCGATGACGTTTGGCCTCGCGTGCTGCGCGATTGAGATGATGTCGATGGGTGCGTCGCGGTTTGATATTGCGCGGTTTGGAGCTGAAGTCTTTCGGCCATCGCCGCGACAATCGGACCTGATGGTCATCGCCGGGCGGGTATCGCAGAAGATGGCGCCGGTGATCCGGCGTTTGTATGAGCAGATGCCTGAGCCGAAGTGGGTGATCTCGATGGGCGCGTGTGCGACATCAGGCGGGGTTTTTAACAACTATGCGCTGGTGCAGGGCGTAAACCAGATTATCCCTGTGGATATTTATGTTCCAGGTTGCCCGCCTCGTCCGGAACAGTTGATGTATGCGATCACTTTGCTGCAGGAGAAGATCCAGAGCGAGAAGGGCAGCCTTCGCCGCACCCTGAATTTGCAATAACCGTGTCTTTTGATTGGACTTAGGCGGCGCAAGCCGGTATGCTCAGCACGAATGCCGTGCTCATTGCAAGAGAATGTGAGACTGCGGCCGGCATTTGGTTACTTACCTGATTCTTTGCATAAGCTATTGAAAGCGCTAGGCAACTCTCTACTGAAAAACTGCTCTAAAGTAGAGAACGTTGATGGACTCAGGTTACTTTCAGTTTCATGTGGCACCAAATCGGGATAAGCACTCAGTAAATCCCGGCAGATTTTTCAAGTTTTGTTTGATTTTCAGTAAGGTTGCGGAGGATAGACGCATGCAATTTCGCTCGTTGTCTTCTCTCAGCCGGATTCTGATCGTTACTTGTGCAGCAGGACTCGGAACAGGGAGCCTATTGGCCCAAGACGCGTCGACTGCTGCATCCAGTTCGGCACAGACTCCAGCTCAGGGAACGCCTACATCATCGAAGCCGATGGCTCCAACAGAGCCGTACGCTTCGCGAATCGACATCTTCGCCGGTTACTCGTATCTTGCTCCCCATGGGAACATCACGGTACCTGGTGGAGAGACTATCGGCGTGCTCGGTCCGGTGAAGTATTCCTCCGTAGACTATGGTGCGATTGGTAGCGGCACGTATTTCTTCAACCGCTATGTTGGTGCGCAGGCTGAGTTTGCTGCTCATCCGGATGGCAACAACGATGGTGCGTACGATCTTGACGGCGGTCTGGTATTCCGCTATCCAATGGCCGACATCACTCCCTTCGTCCACGCTGATGCCGGCGCGGTGAAGCTGGGTGGCGCGGTTCATGAGCCTTACCAGTGGGGTCCGATGCTAGTGGCCGGCGGTGGTCTTGACTACTCGATCGGCAAGCACTTCGGTATCCGCGTTTTCCAGGCGGATTACACCTACTATCACGCAGATTTCGGTCCACAGTTCCCCTATCCAACCGGCGGACGCGCGAACCTGAATAATGCCCGGTTGAGCGCTGGCTTGCTGTACCACATGGGCAGCATCGTTCCTCCTCCTCCTGTTACCTATGCCTGCACGGCGAGCCCGGCTTCTGTATTTCCAGGTGACCCGGTCACGATCACTGGTACTGCCAGCAACCTGAACCCCAAGAAGACGGCGTCCTATACGTGGACCGGTGCGAACGGCGTGAAGGTAACCGGCGACAATACTACCGGCAACGTAGATACGCACGACCTGCAGCCTGGAACCTACACCGTTACTGGACATGTGTCCGAGGGCGCGAAGGCCGGGCAGTTTGCCGATTGCACCTCGACTTTCACGGTCAAGCAGTTCGAGCCGCCCACACTGTCCTGCTCGGCTAACCCGACCACGGTCAACCCGGGTGACAGCGCGACGATCACATCGCAAGGTGTGAGCCCGCAGAATCGTCCTCTGACCTACACCTATAGCGCATCGGCTGGGACAGTCAACGGCACCGGTAACACGGCGACCCTGGCGACCACTGGTGCACCGGCTGGCTCGATCACTGTCACCTGCAACGTTGCGGATGACAAGGGTCAGACAGCAACTGCGACGACGAGCGTGAACGTCCAAGCGCCGCCGCCGCCGCCAGCACCTAAGACGCAGACCCTTTGCTCGATCACGTTCGGCCGCGACAAGAAGCGTCCAGCACGAGTCGACAACGAAGCCAAGGCCTGCCTTGACGATGTCGCACTCAACCTGCAGCGCTCGGCTGATGCTACAGCGGTTGTCGTAGGTGAGGCGGATCCGAGTGAGAAGATGGCAGCGAAGCTGGC
>CAZZUX010000046.1:0-26887 GCA_964657395.1 uncultured Ktedonobacteraceae bacterium | reverse complement strand
CGCTTCTACATACTCTTCGTTGGTGCGGTAGCGAACCGATGGGGCATTGGCAGGGTGCCAGTAGGAGCGACAGACGGATCGCTCACCGTCGTACTCCAGCATGTGGCCGGGCGGCAACAGCCGGATATTCCTGAAAACAGTCTCGCCCGAGGCGAAAGGCACCATCGCCAGGTAAGAAGAGAGACGGTCTTCGTCGAGTCTGCCATCGATTCCCGGCACTTTTCGCAGAGCGGCCGGCAAGGAAGCAAAGACGAGCCCAAGGTTCTCCGCACCCAACGTGTCCGCATAGTAAACAGGTCGCTCGCCGGAATGATCGCGGACGAGACACAGGGTACGCCGCTGCTGGTCCCACAAAGCCACGGCGAAGCCGCCACAGAGGTAATCCAGGCAAGCGGCACCCCAGGTCTGCCAGCACCTCAGGAAAAGCCTGCTGTCCGACATGGTGGCAAATTCAGGCTGAGGGATCTGCAGACGACGCTGGAGTTCCTCCCGGTTGTCTAGGCGGATGTCACCGACCAGGCTCCAGTGGTTCTCAGTCCAAGGCTGAAGGTCATACTTGTCTTCCGGCAGAATGGCCTGCGGAAGAAAGCCGAAGGTCAGGCACGGTGCGACTCTGCGGAAGACAGGAGGCAGGAGATGCATGCCACGGATGCCATGGTGGCTGGCCCGGGACACGATCTGGGAGCAGATGACCTGGTCGTCATCAGAATGTCGATAAGCACCAGCGATGAAGCTCATGAATAGGCGCACCTGCCGAAGGTAAGCGGGCGCTCAACTCTCAGGCAGTGCGAAATGGATATTAATCTCAGTTCTTTACTTTAAGAATGCTATTTGCCGCTCTCAACCCGAACGGTGGCGATGAATAGCATCGGGTACGTGCGACGTTCCATGCTGCGCACTCTCCAGTTCAAGAATGTCGAGCACAGGCTTAGTCCAGACTTTCTTGTCTGAGACGGGGGGTAAGCCTTGTAGGGCATTCATACTGGCCGGGTTCTTCATTCATCCTCCAAAATCATGTGTCACAAACAACGATGCCCTGCTTAAGGACCTGGGTTGGCTCAGCCTTCCAGGTCCGTACTTCCTGCGCCCTAAACTCTTGTACGGCCCGCCTGTCCTTCTTCAAGACTGCACTAATATCAGTGCACCTCCACGCTGCAACGTATCCCTGATCTGCAGATACAAACAAACGCTAAAGTGAAGTTGAGCTACCCCTATAGTACATGCACCTCAGGCACGAATCGACTGCAGCCCATTGACCAGATTGTTAATGCCACTTCCAACATGAACAAGAACAAACGCTGGGTAGAACCTGTTCTACTACTACTGAACCCGAATAAACCCGGGCAGGCATTCTCCAGAAACAGTCGTTTCTAGAGAAACTATGCCACACTTCCGTTATGCCCGTAATGCCACGAAAGCGTGACGACTAAGTCGCCTTTATGCATAGATATGCGTTCGGTCCATTCACCATCCACACTGAAATCAAACTGGATGATCTACAGACTTCCGAGGCGGCAGGAATCCCGCTGGTGCTAAGAAGCGGCAAAGTCCCGCCGGCGCTGTCCAATCCCGCTTATCGGGATCAGTATTGCTGTGCAACGCAGGATGAATTTCTGCTCAATATTCCAGATGTGGCAAAGTACTGGATCCGGAGCGGCTCCGAAATTGTGTTGGAGGCAGCGAACGATGCTGACCCACTGGACGTGCGCGGCTACCTGCTGGGGAATGTCTTCGCCATCGTCTGCCATCAACGCCGTCTTCTACCCCTGCATGCAAGCGCTGTACGGATGGGCAGCGGAGTCGTTGCCTTCCTTGGAGCTTCAGGAGCAGGCAAATCGTCACTGGCCGCCTTCCTCGCACAAACCGGCTATGCGCTCGTGGCAGACGACATCTGCCTGCTTGATCCAATGGCGAACCCGGCGTCCCGGGTGCTGCCGGTGCCCCCGTGGCTCAAACTCTGGCGCGGATCCCTGACTGCCCTGGGCTATGAGATAGACGGTCTCAGCCAGACATTTCCCGACGAAGACAAATTCAAACTACCGGTCAGCCGCTTTCCAGTTGTTCCCTCCGACCCTCTCCCGTTCGCCGGCCTGGTGCTGCTTCATCCACCCGCCGGGTTCAAGGGAGTCAGATTGACCCGGCTGAGCCCGGCTCAGGCAATCGCCGGGATGATGAAGCTTACCTACCAGTCTTTCCTGCTGGACTGGCTCGGCTTACAGAGCGAGCACTTTGCCAACTGCGCCAGAAGTCTTGGTGCGACACCTGCGTACTCCTGCGAGCGAGCCTGGGGTTTCGAGTGCTTGCCGGAACTGGCTGCCAGTCTCAAGGAATGCTTTGAAGCTGACGCGCCCTGATTCGTTCCCGGTGGCCCGCACGCCACTGTGGCGGTTCACTCCCCTCCCGGACTCCACGTATCAAGCACGGAAAAGCCGCCGGATGTCTCACCGCCAAGGATGACCTTTCCTCCATACCGCAGCCAGACGTGCGCTACCAGGATTCCTTCATCCATACGTGCAACGCCGTACAGTACCTCGCTGATGATTCGACGGCGCCTTAGCATGGCATGAAGAGCAAGCGCCCGGGGAAAGCAGACCAGCCGTAACGGAACGTTTCTTGAGAACGCTGTGACAGCCCAACGACACTGCTCAACCATCCTCGGTTCGTCAGTGGCATGGCGAATAGGCACTTGAATCCAGCGGACAATCGTAGCGACCTTGAGCACCCGGAGAGAAAGGCGCGCGAGCAAGAGAAGACAAGCTGCTTCGATGAGCAGCTTCCATTCTGCGCCTGAGTGTTTCCTCCAGGAGGTGCTGCCGTTCACAAAGCTTCCTCACGATTGCCAAAGAATCTGTCCCAGCGAAAAAGAAGCCATTCGATCGGACTCAGCAGAGGATAAAGATGAAACAACCTGTCAGGAAGATTGAAGCGGCTCCAGACCCGGGGGCGATACCATATGCGACGCAGGATCGCCAGCCGGTATGCCTTCGATCGACTCAAAGAAGCTTCGTACTGCTTCATTTTCCAGCTTGAGGCTTCCCGCAGCGGCGAAAGGAAACCATTCTCTTCCATGGCGGTGCGAGCCTTTGCCGTGATCGCAGCGGAAAGCTTCGTCTGCTCAGCGGACATCGTTATCTCTGGATAGGGAAAACCGCCAATCCATTCTGAAGCAAGCAGTAGTGCTCCCTGGAGATAGGGAAGCACCTCCATTTTGACCGCCAGAGCTATGGTCAGCTTCTGTTCGGCAAGGCTCGAAGCTTTCCAGAGTGCCGCCACATCCGCAACTGCCTTGAGACGGCTCCAGCCATCGAGTGCTCCGTGGACGGACAGGTACAGCACATTCACCTGCTGAGAGAAACTTTCCAGCTTGATGGAGCCTGCCGAAACAGAGGCACGAGGTTCTTCAGCCAGGCTGTTTCCGGGCATATACGGATTGCGAAAGAGTCGCCAGTGCAGATCTACCTCAAAGCCGCTGCGCTCTTTCCCGCCTGTCCGTAGCGCGGGTTGGTAGGTGAAATCTTTGAAGCTGGTTATATACGCCGCGTGCCGCCTCGATGTCAGCTTGCCGATTGGCTCTGATCGCTGGAAACTCCTTCCTTCCTGATCGCCTTCGAGAAGCAACGTATCCGCTCTATGCGCATGCTCCGGGGCAATCAGTAGATCAATGTCTCCAACATCCCTGGTGGAAACATCCCCGTAGGCCTGGATGGATAACGCCACCCCCTTGATCACGGTGGCCTGGATTCCGCCTCTTTTTAGCAGCGCGAGCAGACGTTGTACCTCGGCCAGGTAGCGAAATGACTCGATCGCATTGTCGGAAGATCTGGAGCGCAGTTGTTCATAGACAGACGCCGGCAGTGCCGCAGCAAGCCGCTGTGCATTGGTCAGCACAAGAGACACGATCCGGTGGTGGTACACCAGCTGTAGAAATTTGGGCCAGTCGATCGCCTGGCTGCATACATTCGAAACCTGATCCTGAAGTTCAGCTCTCTCCCCGTCGAGAATGGGATAGCGGCAAAGAAGCAGGCTCAGCCGGATCTCTGCAGATTGCGCCGACCTCACAACTGGCATCGTCATCGACACGGGTATTCAGCTCGGACGCTGGTTGAAGAAAACAGATGAGCCTCGCTTGAGAGTGCATCACTGAATGACTGGGCAGCTTCCTATCGGTTCACTTTATGATAAGGCAACGATTGAACATCCCGGGCTCGCGAAACGCGGATCAGGAACGAAGCAGGGGAACTTGTATATGGAAGACATGCTAACTCCAGAACAGCCTTTCCCATCGGGTGCATTGAGCCGGGACACCATTGTTCAATGGAGCAGCAGTCCGGTTTCTGCGACCGTCGGACAGGAAGTGGTCCTCATGAGTCTCGATCGCGGACGCTGTTACGGATTGGGTCTGACGGGAACAGCTCTCTGGCAGAAAATGCAGGAGCCTGTAAGAGTAAGCGAACTACTGGTTCAACTGAGACAGGAATACGACGTCAGCAGTGAGGAACTGGAGAGGGACGTTCTGCAGGCATTACAGCAGTATGCCGAGGAAGGGCTCATTGCGATTCTGCCTGCTCGGCCGCTTTGAACAGAAGGACCCAACGCATCTGACCACTAGCGACTTGCAGCCATCTCGGATGGGACCTCCATCTCGGTCCTGATCCAGTCATACGTCTGCCGGAGGCCATCTACCAGGCGTGTCGAAGGCTCCCAGCCCAGTCTCGCCTGGATCATTGTGTTATCACTGTTTCGCCCGTTGACACCTCGGGGCGCATCCAGCTTGTACTTGCGCTTCAGTCGTATTCCAGCGAAGGATTCCGCAATATCTACAAGTTGATTGATCGAAACCAGCTCGCTGCTGCCGAGATTGACCGGCTCGTCGATCTCGCTTTCCATGATCATCAGGGTTCCGCGGGTGCAATCGTCGATGTACATGAAACTACGGGTCTGTTCGCCGTCTCCCCAGATCTCGATCTCGTGGACACCCGTATCTTTCGCCTGGATTACCTTCCGGCAGATCGCAGCAGGAGCCTTCTCGCGGCCCCCTGACCAGGTTCCCTCAGGGCCGTAAACATTGTGATAACGCGCGACTCTGCACTTCAACCCAAAATCCTCTTCAAAATGGCGGCACATGCGCTCGCTGAAAAGCTTCTCCCAGCCATAGCCATCTTCAGCGAGTGCCGGATAAGCGTCACTTTCCTTGAGTGGCACAACGTCCGCAGACAGCTGTTTTTCAGCGTTGTAGACACAGGCAGACGAAGAGAAGAAGAAGCGTTGAACACCGGCGTCTTTCGCAGCAAGCAGTAAGTGCGTGTTGATTAGCACGCTCAGCATGCAAAGCGCTTTATTGTTTTCGATGAATCCCATGCCGCCCATGTCCGCGGCCAGATTGTAGACAAGATCAGCACCCGCCACCGATGCGCGGCAGGCTTCGATGTCCCTGAGGTTCATGGAAAGATTTTCCACTCCGGTATGCACCTGGTACCACTCACTCACCGGCTTGACGTCCACAGAACGTACAACGTTGTAGCCCTCGCGTCTCAGTCGTGACACGAGGTGGCCGCCGATGAAGCCGCCGCCTCCACAGACGACGATTTTCTTATCCTTCCAATTCATGGTCGATCCCATTCAACAAACGAACTACGTTAGCTACAGTCGTTCTCTGAGCTACTGACCCATCATACCCAGTTCGCAGCCGTCATGATCCAGATAGACCTGTTGGGGACTTCATTGACCTGACGTTGCAAAGACAAAGAGGCGGCCGGGTGGCCGCCTCTTTGCGAGCAGTACACAGCAGCTACATCTGGCTGCCCATGAAGTACTTTGCCACAGTCCTGACAAAGGGCTGAGCGTCCGGTGGAACAGGGACAGCACCATGCAGAATCTTCTCAAAGCTCAGGTCCGCGCCATCGTAGAAGGTATGCGTGTCATCGACATTCTGGTCCACGACTGCACCGTTCAGATCGATACCGGCGAACAAGCCTTTGGCCCGCGAGTAAGTAAGCAACTCTGAATCGAGTTTCCAGTTCGTGGATGCACCGGCATCACGGCCGACGGGGCCGGCAGCAGCCGAAGCACTTCCACCGATCTTGAACTTGCTCTGCAGCAGGTCCTGGAAGCCCTTGTTATTCATGGCGACCAAAATCAGGTCAGTCGATTGTCCACCAATCTGAAATCCGAAGCTTCCGCCGGCAATGCGGATAAACACCGGAGAGCTCCAACCATGATCGGTGCGGCAGGTGACCACACCCTGTCCATAGTTGCCGCCGACAATAAATGCTGCCTTGAGCACGCTCGGAAACACCCCGATGCAGGTAGCCTGCGATGTGATCTTGGAAGGAATGCCCTTGTCCGGAGTGGCTTCGATTTCCTGAACCACAGCTTTCGCCTTTTCAAGCCGTGCATTCAGGTCGGACTTCGACGAAGCGGCAAACGCGCTTGACGCTAAGCCGGCCAGACAGAGTACAGCCAGTAATTTCTTCATTTCGTTCTTCGCTCCATTACAACGATATCGTTTCTCATGCTATTGCTGGACAAGCCCGGCCCTGGCCTGGTTGCTCATTGGCGACTTTGCCCTGCTCCACATAGGATGCGCTGCATCAAAATGCGCTTGATTATTTATCGGGTGGTACCGGAAAGGGCACGGTGGAGGGTCGACCTGCATGCTAACAAAAAGATGGGGTCGTAACACCTTACCGGTGCGACCGACCCCATTCCCCAGATCTGCGTTATTACTGAAACCAATATGACGCATGGTCACGTTACTGGGATATATCACTTTAGTGTTAGTAGGCCAGTTGGGTCAGGATCGGGTTCCAAGACTCGATGAAGTTGCGAAAAGCGCGTGCCTGACTGCATAGACGGAGAGGGCGATTCTGTTATCGACTCCCACCTTGCGCATCAGCTTTGCCACGTGTGCCTTGACCGTTCGTTCTTCAATGCCCAGAGCCCTGGCGATCTCACGATTGGATTGGGCGGCGACGAGAAGCTTTAGAACGTCACGCTCTCGCAGTGTCAGATGAAGGTCCGGTCCAGGATCAATCACCGGCTCTGGCTTCGCGACAGTTTCAGCTGCCTGCGTAAGCACCCTCTTGGGAACGTAAACGGAACCGTCGCGAACTCGATCAATGGCCTGCTCGATCTCCTCAGGGGTCGAAGTCTCGTTGAGATAACCCTTGGTGCCGGCCGAGATAAGACTCAGCATCTCCGGATCTCCCAGCTCGGCTCCCATCAGGAGAATGCGCATATCCGGGCGAAGCCCGCGCAGGGTAGTCAGGATATTCGGGAGATGGATGCCGCCATGAACCCCGACAATGCAGAGAGTCAGCCGCTGGTCGCCGACAAGCCGTGCAAGCTCGCCCGGCACAATCTCGAGCCGCGGATGATGTTCAAAGGCAGCGGTGAAGCCTACAACGCGGATCGGATCAGCGTCGAGCAGACCAACCCTCAGGCGTTTCTGCGTTTCTTGCGATCCTGGCATCGTCCTCAAACCGGGGAAAAAGTGTTACAGCTTTGGAAGGACTATTCCTTGTTGCTTCTGGTACTTGCCTTTTCTATCTGCGTAGCTGATCTCGCAGCTCTCGTCAGACTGGAAGAATAGAATCTGGCAAAGCCCTTCATCGGCATAGACCTTTGCAGGTAATGGTGTCGTGTTCGATATCTCGAGAGTCACGAAACCTTCCCACTCAGGCTCAAACGGAGTGACATTCACGATGATGCCGCACCGTGCGTAGGTAGACTTGCCAACGCAGATGGTGAGGACGTCCCGTGGAATCTTAAAATACTCGATGGATCGTGCCAGAGCAAAGGAATTAGGAGGCACGATCACTGAGGATGCCTCGACCGTCACGAATGACCGTTCGTCAAAGTTCTTGGGGTCGATAATCGCGCTGTTCACGTTGGTGAATATCTTGAATTCATTCGAAACACGCAGATCATAGCCGTACGAAGATAGCCCATAGGAAATGACTCCATCCCGCACCTGCTTCTCGCTGAATGGTGTGATCATGCCGCGCGTCAGCGCCTGTTCTCGAATCCAGCGGTCGCTCTTGATTGCCATGCTTCTCCCTGCCCTGCCCTGCTTTGAAATGTCCGTAAAGAGGCGGACAAATACCGCGTGACGGTTCCCTTGTCGGTTAGAATCTGCATCTTAACGGTTGCTGAGACGGTTGACAATGCTGCCATATCAACCTACGATTCGGCCAGCGCATGTCCGGTCAGCTCAGCCTCATCAGGGTGGAGAAGGAATCGTGATCAAGCAGGATATTGTTCATCAGGTGATCGAGAAGACCGGTCTCCCCAGAGCCAAAGCTGAGGCGGCTGTTGACACTATCTTCGGCTCCCTGAAGAAAGCTCTCGCCTCCGACGACCGGATCGAGCTGCGCGGTTTTGGAGTCTTTACCCTGCGCCCGCGAAAAACAGGAATCGGACGCAACCCTCGGACCGGCGCGGAAGTTTCCATCACCCCCGGCAAGGCAGTACGGTTCAAGCCGGGGAAAGAACTCCATCTCGACGACGCGAAGGGATAGTCCAGTCGCAGGTCTTCACATAAGGCTGATTGCGTCCACGTCAAAAATGAGATTGCGTCTCGGAATAGTCAGCCGGTCCGCTGCGTCTCTTGCCAATCGAAGCGCAATCGCCATGTCCCTCCGCTTCTCTGCTTTCAGCAACAGGTGAAACCTGTATGTCCGCTTGATTCTCGACAAGGGCGCAGCTGCCGGACCGAGAACTCGTATTCCATTCAGCTGGGTGTTCTGAAACCAGTGCCCAAGTGCTGAGACCCAGCCCGACGCCTCCTCCAGCCGCTGGCTCTGGATCAGTAGGTTAGCGAGTACCCCGTAGGGCGGGTAGTGCATGAATCGCCTGAACTTCAACTCCCGCCCCACAAACGCATGGTAGTCATGCTTCTGGGCGCTGGTGACGGCATAGTGATCGGGATGGTAGGTCTGGACGATCACCTTACCCGGCAGGGTGCCTCGACCCGCGCGGCCCGAAACCTGGGTGAGCAGCTGGAAGACCCTCTCGGCTGCGCGAAAGTCTGGAAGGCCAAGTGCATGATCGCAGCCGACCACCCCAACCGTGGTTACACCATGGATGTCATGCCCTTTCGCGATCATCTGGGTTCCGACAAGTAGATTGATTTCGCCGGAGTGGAGTCGATTCAGCAGGCGTTCCATGTCGTGCCGGGAACGAATCGTGTCGCGATCCATGCGGCCGATCCGGGATTGAGGGAAGATCTCGCGCAGTCGTTCCTCACCCTGTTGCGAACCGGCTCCAAGAAAATACAGGTGCTCGCTCTCGCACTTGGGACAAAGCTTCGGCACAGTCCGGCGGAAGCCGCAATAGTGACACTCGAGTCGCTGACCTGGGTGCGCCTGCATGGTTTCAGAACCATCCTCCATGCCGGGTGACTTGTGATGGGTCAGCGAGATTGCACAATTCTCGCAGTCGATCTTCTCGCCACAGGCCCTGCACATCACGACGAAAGAATACCCGCGCCGATTGAGCAGAATGATCGCCTGTTCTCCGCGCGCAATGGTCGCTTCTGTTTCCTCGATCAGACGCCGTGAAAAGATATGCTCTTTTCCGGTCTCCTGAAACTCGCGGCGCATGTCGACCAGCTCGACTGCAGGCAGCGGTCGGTTCATCACGCGGTCGTGCATCTCGATCAGCGCGTACTTCCCTGCTTTGCCGTCGGTGGTCGGCTGGGCGTTGTGCCAGGATTCAAGCGAAGGGGTAGCGGAGCCGAGCACAATGGTGGCACCCAGCAACTTGGCGCGCATCACAGCCACATCGCGAGCATGGTATCGGGGATTCTCTTCCTGCTTGTATGAGGAGTCGTGCTCCTCATCGACGATGATGAGTCCAAGCCTGGCAACGGGCGCAAATATTGCTGATCGCGTGCCCACCACAATCGGAGCCTGTCCCTGCCGGATGCGATGCCACTGCTCGGCACGCTCATCCGGTGTCAGGGCAGAATGCAGCAGGGCCACCTGGTCTCCGAAGGCTCCATAAAGCTGCGCCGCCATCGCGGGAGTCAGACCGATTTCAGGAACCAGCAGCAGCGAGGATAGACGCAGCGACAAGGCGTGCTGCATTGCCGCGAGATAGACCGCGGTCTTGCCGGAGCCGGTAACACCATGCAGCAGCACAGAACGGAACTTCGGCTCCGCCAGAACTCTGTCGGCGGTTTCAATAGCCGGGGAACCATCGTCAGCCGCAACGAGCGAGGAGAGGATGCAGCGAAACGCATGCTGCTGAGCGGCATTCAGCTCGTGCTTCACGTGATGCATGCCGCTGAGATGAAAGCTTCGAGGGCGTTCGTCCATTTGCACCAGTCTGCGTCGCACCAGCGTGCCCAGCGTACTTTCCGGCACCTGCAGCTGACGCAATGCGGCAACCGGCAATGCGCCTCCCGCGGCCGCCAGTTCTGCAAGAATCGTCTGCTGATTCTCGTTCAGCTTAGGCAGACGGCTGTCCGGTACCAGCACGGCCCAGCGTTCAAGCCGGGCAGCGTCCCGCACATCCGCTTCGGTTTCGCGCGCTATCCACTTCTTGCGCAGCATTCCTGCGATCAGCTCTCGCGACGCTCCTGTGCCTGATCGCAGCGTGCCCGCCCTGACTGCATCCCCGCCGGATAAATATTCGAGGACGCCATACTCCCGGTCCTGCTCCTCGGGAGCAAGTCGTGACCGCCTGGAAGATCCCTTCTCGGCACTTGCATAGAGCGCAATGCGTCCCGCGTCTGTAATCCGGTAGAGCACGTGCTTGCGGACCTCGGCCATGAGGGGCAGCATGGTCCGCAACACTTCGCCAAGCGGAGAAAGATAGTACTGGCTGATCCAGCGGCCGAGTTCCATCAACTCAGACGAAAGAATCGGCTCAGCGTCCATGACGGTGTCGAGGGGCTTGATCACCATCGCTTTCGCACCCTCTCGGCTGGAAGGCGGCGGATCATTATGCAGCCGGGTGACGATGCCGATCAGCTTCTCATTGCGAAACGGCACGACCACGCGACCACCTACGACCGGCTGAAGCATGGGAGGAATGGTATACGTGAAGGCCGCATCCAGAGGCACGGGCACAACCACATCGCAATAGGTACTGCGTGCCCCGTCAGCCTCCATGGTCACCCTGGCGGCCTAACCCTGCGTCGGCGCAGCTGCAGGTGCACGAAGACCAAGCTCCGCCATCGCCATTTTCAGGTCAGCCCAGGCTTCCTTCTTCTGCCGCGGATCGCGCAGGAGAAATGCAGGATGGTAGGTCACGATCAGCTTGGCTCCGCGGCTGGCATGGATTTTGCCGCGCAGACTGCCAAGCGCACTCTTGACACCAAGCAGGTAAGTGGCCGCGGTTGAACCCAGCGCAACAATCACTTCCGGCTGCACAGCAGCAATCTGGAGCTCGAGGAAGGGCATGCAGGTATGCGCCTCGTCGGGTTCCGGAACCCGGTTGGAAGGTGGCCGGCATTTCACGATGTTCGCGATATACACTTGCTCCCGCTTGAGGCCCATGGCATTAATCATGTTGTTCAGCAGCTGCCCTCCACGGCCGACAAACGGGATACCTTGGGCGTCCTCATCGGCTCCAGGTCCTTCGCCAACAAACAGCAGCCGCGCATTCGGATCGCCGTCACCAAAAACTATCTTGTTGCGCGTCCTGGAAAGCTTGCAGCGGGTGCAGTCACCGAGATCCTCCCGGATCTGCGTCAAGGTCGGGCGCTGCTCTTTTCCTTTCGCAACGCCGGGTGCCGGAATGACAGACGATGGCGCGGCGGGGATTGATCTTCTTGGGGCGATGAATGGCTCCTCTGGCAGAGATAGTAGAGCAGAAGAAAATGGCGGTTGGGCGACATCCGCATCGTCCAGGCTGATTGAAGATTGATTGGTTTCGCGCCTGTACAAATCAAAGATGCCGAGATCGCGACAAAACGCAATGCGGGCGATCAGCGCTGCTCGCGCTTCAGGAGTGAGTGTAGCCAAAGAAAACTACTCCTGCATCAGGATATGGCGCGCTGGTTCATTCTCATCAAGCAACGATGCGGGCCTTCGCAGTGCGAGCACTTCCCCGAGAATGCGGTCGGCCAGTTCGCGCTTACTCATCTCCGGCAACTCCACTGCTGTCTTCTGTGTGAGGAAGGTAACGGCATTGCGGTCGGAGTCAAAGCCAATGTCGGGCCTCGATACGTCGTTCAACACGATCGCATCCGCACCCTTGCGTGCCAGCTTTCCGCGCGCGTGCTCAAAAGCATTTTCTGTCTCGGCTGCAAATCCGATGATCAGGGTGCCAGGCCGTTTGCGTTCCGCGGCTTCGCGAAGAATATCGGCTGTAGGCTCGAGTTCAATCGTGAGCGGTCCGTTGCGTTTGATCTTCTGCTCTGCTGTCACGACCGGACGATAATCCGACACAGCCGCAGCCTTGATGACGATCGTAGCCTGTGGCAGCCGCTCGAGCACGGCATGATGCATCTGCTCCGATGTTGTCACCTGCAGGAACTCGCAATTCGCCGGCGGCCGCAGAGAGGTGCGTCCACTGATCAGAATGACGCGTGCCCCACGACGCATCGCCGCTTCTGCCAGTGCGTAACCCATCTTGCCGCTGGATCGATTGCCTATAAAGCGAACCGGGTCGATGGCTTCCCTCGTGCCCCCCGCAGTGACCAGGACTGTCTCACCAGCGAGATCGTGGCGATACTGAAGTTGTTCGAGGACCGCCTGCACGATCAACTGCGTCTCTGCAAGCCGGCCGCCGCCTACCATGCCACAGGCAAGGTAACCGCTGCCTGGGGGAACGATACGTACGCCGCGATCCTCAAGCGTCGCCAGATTGGCACGGGTCGCCGGATGCTCCCACATATTGACATTCATCGCAGGCGCCACAATCACGGGCGCCGTGGTCGCGAGATAGAGCGTGGACAGGAAGTCATCCGCGAGGCCATGCGCAAATCGTGCCAGCGTGTTTGCCGTGGCAGGCGCAACCACGAATGCGTCGGTCTTTGCCTCGGCGATATGTTCAATCGCGGACTCTGCAACAGCATCCGCATCAGCGGAACGTGTCGCTTCCGGTCCTGAGGCCCACAGGCTGGTGATGACTTTATGCCCTGTGAGGGCGGCAAAGGTGAGGGGCTGGATAAATTGCTCAGCCGCAGCCGTCATCACTACGTGAACATCCAGCGCCTGCTGCTGCAGCGCACGAACCAGTTCTGCTGCCTTGTACGCGGCAATACCGCCGGACACGCCTACCGTGACCTTCATAGGAACAGTCTAACCCGGCTACAGAAGAGTCGGCTAAACTTCGCTGACGGGAGGCAGATCTTCTGCCCGGATCTCCGGTTTGCGGATGGCAGTTGCCGTCTGGGTGTAATGCACTTTGCCGGCAGCGATCTCATCCTGCGCAACCCGGCAGGCCTTGGTCGAGAGCGACGGTACCATGGGGACCGACCCGTTTTGCAGCTGACGAGCGCGACGTGCAGCGACCAGGACGAAACGATAGTTACTATCGAAACCAGCTTGAATATCCATTTGCGACGACCCCTAAAATGACTTCAAACATGAGCTGCTTCGTTATTGACTGCTTTCACTTGTAGCCCGAACGACTCGAGGATTGGACGTAAACGCTCTCTGGCGTTGATCTCCAAACAACCCGCAGCAATCTGAATCGATTCCCGCATGTCTTCTTCAGCATACTCCGGATTCTGCCTTTGCCGCTCTGCAATCACGATTGCGGTCAGTTGGCTCACGGCTTCCACCAGGACATCATTCACCAGTACATAGCGATAGAGGGAGTAATTCTCAATCTCGCGAGTGGCATTGGCCAGTCGCCGCTGAATTGTCTCTTCAGAAAGATTACCTTCCGCCACACTTCGCTTCCGCAGTCTCGACTCGAGCACCTCCGGATTGGGCGGCAACACAAAGATGCTGACTGCCTCCGGCTTCGCATTGCGCACCTGCGTGGCACCCTGTACATCGATGTCGAGCAGCAGGTCCTTGCCTCGCGCTTTCGCATCGTCCAGGGTGTGGCAGGCGGTGCCATAGTAGTTTCCGAATACCTCGGCCCACTCCAGAAACTCTCCGTGGCCGACCATGTCGAGGAACTTTTCCCGCGTCGTGAAGTGATACTCCACTCCATCCTGTTCCAACCCGCGTGGCTTACGGGTCGTGTAGGAAATCGAGAATTCGAGATCTTGTGCAAGGGGATGCAGAGCATTGACCAGGGTCGACTTACCCGAACCCGATGGCGCCGAAATGATAAACAGAATCCCTGCCAAACTATCGTCCTTCCTGCTGTCGATCTAAGGCTTTGCGAGCGGGATCACTCAAGGTTCTGCACCTGCTCCCGGATTTTCTCGATCACCGACTTCATATTCAGGCCAAGCTCGGTAATCCGCGCACCCTGCCCCGGTATGCCTGCACTCTTTGCTAAAAGTGTATTCGCCTCACGATTCATTTCCTGCAATAAAAAGTCCAGTTTCTTGCCTATCTCGCCACCTGCTGCGAGCAGAGAGCGAAAGTGTTCTATATGCACAAGCAGGCGTGAAATCTCTTCTTCCACATCGCTTCGATCCGCAAGCATTGCTGCTTCCTGCAGCATCCGGCTCTCATCAAAGGCGCCTGCGATCAGCGCTTGCATACGCTCCTGGAGTCGTGCCTGGTATGCCGCCTGCACACTCGCCCTTAATGTCGCAGCAACCTTTACATCCTTTTCGAGCGCGTCAAGACAGCCCCGCAGAATGGAAGCCAGTGCCTCGCCCTCAGCGCGGCGCATCCCGTTCAGCTGATCCAACAAGCCCTCCACTGCAGCGAGAACTGAAGCTTGCAGGGCCTCGAGGCCGGCTTCCCGCTGCTCACGGTGTGCAGAGCTATCCATAGCGCCTGACGATGACCCGAAGGCTCCCGGCAGACGCAGAGCTGCGTTTAGATCAGGCTGCTGATTGAGACCATGCTCCTGTGCCGCCTGCCGGAATGCCGCTACATACTGCGAAACCAGGTCGCGGTTGTAGCCGGGCGCGTCGGCCTGCTTTGCATTGTCCCGATCGCAGGTCAGCGTTACTTCCAGGTGACCTCGGCGCACCTGCTCCTTTAGTCGTTTTCGAAGCTCCATTTCTAACTTGTCAGCGCCGGCCGGGAGCCGTAGATGCAGATCCAAAAAGCGATGGTTGACGCTTTTGATGGTGAAGGTCCATGTCGCCGTCTCGATCCCGTCTTCATTGACTCGTCCCGTGGCTCGAGCGAAACCAGTCATTGAGTAGATGTCGCTATGCGCGCCAGCTGTCATGCCTTCTCACCCGCAACAAGCTCGATCGCTGAGTCGGTTGTCACTTCGCGAGAGAAATCACCATGCAGGAACTGCAACTGGTACAGCTTTTGATACGTTTCCGATGATTGCAGAAGCTCATCGTGCGACCCTATATCAGAGATGCGGCCATCTTCCAGCACGATAATGCGCGTCGCGTTGCGAACAGTGGACAATCTGTGCGCGATGACTACCGAAGTCCGTCCCTGCATCAGGTTTGCCAGAGCAGCCTGTACAAGCGATTCGCTCCCAAGATCGAGAGAAGACGTCGCTTCGTCCAGGATAAGGATCGGAGCATTTTTCAGGAGCGCGCGGGCAATGGCCAGTCGTTGACGCTCACCGCCTGACAGGCGGAAGCCCTTTTCGCCGATGATGGTGTCGTATTTCTCCGGAAGACACTCGATGAAGTCATGGGCGAGGGCCGCCCGCGCGGCAGCATACACCTTCTCCAGCGATACATCAGGCTGACCGTAGGCGATATTGTTGCGGATCGTGTCGTTGAACAGGATCGTCTCCTGTGTAACGTTGCCGATAAGCCTGCGAAGGCTTTCGAGCTTCACATCTCTGAGGTCGTGGCCATCAAAGAGGATCTGACCCTCGGATACATCAAAGAAGCGTGGGATGAGGTTGACCAGCGTTGATTTCCCTGCCCCGCTCGGTCCGACGACCGCGATGACTTCTCCGCGCGGGATGGTCAGTTGAATCGAATCGAGGACCCGCTTCTCTCCTTCATCGGAGTGATACCGGAAGCTGACATCCCTGAACTCGATCGCATGCGAAAAGCCCTGCAGCTGAACGGCGCCTCGCTTCTCAAGAACGTCATCTTCATCATCCATGAAGTCGAAGATTGCAGCAGACGCACCGAGCGCCTGCTGGAAGTTGTTATAAAAGCCTGCAAATTTTCTGACCGGATCGTAGAGCTTGAACACAGCGATGATGAACGCGAAGAAGGTGCCTTCCGTCATGGTGTGGCGCTGGATCTGCCCTCGGCCTACAAACAGCAACAGGGCTATGGCAACCGCGCCGATTGAATCCATCAACGGAGACGAAATAGCCTGGGCCCGCACTGAGCGTAGATTCGCTCGGAAGAGCCGGCGCGCTGCCTGCCGGAAGCGACCCATCTCCCACCGCTCCATGCTGAAGGCTTTGACAATGCGATTGCCGGTGACAGTTTCATGAAGCAGGTTCTGGATCTCCGCCAGCTTGTCCTGACCGCGACGGGTGGTATGACGAACCTCGCGTCCTATCCTTCGTGCCGATATCACTACGACCGGCACGAACAGCAGCAGCACCAGCGAAAGCCAGCCTCCATAGACAATCACGACACCCGCTGTAAACAGGAAGGTGAAGCCCTGCTGCAGGAATTCGGAAAGGACTGCGGACATCGCGTACTGCACCCGCTCAATGTCATTGATCAGCGTGGACAGGATGGTACCCGTTGCATGTTTCTGGAAGAACGACACCGAACGCCGGAGAATCGCTTCGTACAGGTCATCACGCAGATCGGTGATCATACCAAAGCCCGCGTAATTGGTAAGGTACGTTCCCGAGTAGTCGCACAGGCCCTTCAGCAGGGTCGACACCACCAGCGCAAAGCCGACTACCGTCCAGTCATTGTGGAGATGGGAAGGCACAATCTGCTGCAGGTTTAAATGAATATTCGTGTGGGGAACGGAGAACAACGGGATCTCATGCTCTTTTGCGGAAGGATTGAGCACTCGATCAAAGATGGGACGGATCAACAGGAGCCGAAAGGCATCCAGCAGTCCCACCGCCGCCATCAAGAGGACAGAAAACAGACCCTGCAGCGTGTACGGCCGCGCATAATGCAACAGTCGCAGCAGGCGTCTCAAATTGCCGCCCGCTGGTGCAGCCGCATCGCCGACGGTCCGGGATCCCCGGGACCCATCCAACGCCTGATTGCCGATTTCATCACTGGCTGTATTGTAAGCAGATTTGCCGTTCAGGGTGATGCTTCAATGCGGCATATCGCGGTGAGACACCTTGATCCGGTAACCTTCTTTCGCCAGCCGCTTCTTCATCTCCTCCGCTATCATCACCGAACGGTGCTGGCCCCCTGTACATCCGAAGGCAACCGTCAGATAGCTCTTGCCCTCCTGGATATAGTGGGGCAGGAGAAAGAGAAGCATCTGCGTCGTTCGATCCAGAAACTCTGTTGTCTGCGGAAAGCTTCGCACGTACCGGGCCACCTTGGGATGTTTGCCGGTGAGCGGTCTGAACTCGGGAATGAAATGGGGATTCGGCAGGAAACGAACATCAAAGACCAGGTCTGCTTCCAGCGGCACGCCGTTCTTATAACCAAAGCTGATGGACGAGACCATCAGGTTCTTGGCACTGTCGCCTCGCTCGAACTTCGATACCATGTAGGCGCGCAGTTCATGCACGTTGTAATTGGAAGTATCGACGCTCAGGTCCGCGACGTTCCGGATCGGTTCCAACAGGCCGCGCTCAGCCTGGATCGCCTTCACTACGGTCTCTGAGCGACCGAGAGGATGTGGGCGGCGCGTCTCGGAAAATCTTCGAACCAGCGAAGCGTCTGAACTGTCGAGGAACACCACAGTCGTTGGAAGCACCTTGCGTATGTCTTTCAGCATGGCAGGAAAACGGTCAAGCCTCTGACCTTCCCGAACATCCACAACCATGGCCGCACGTGTAATTTCTATGGATTGCCGAACCAGGTCAGCGAAATTCGGGATCAATTCAAGAGGCATGTTATCGACGGCGTAGAAGCCCATGTCTTCAAACGCCTTCAAAGCCGACAATTTGCCGGAACCGGACAGGCCCGTAAGGATCACCAGTTCCTTGGCGGGATCGGGAGGACTGAGACTTGCATCCGGCGCCTTCTTGCGGGCTCCACGACTCGCTGGACCCGGGCGCGGGCTTTTGGCTATGGAGAGGGGATGGGAAGCTGCGGCATTGCGTCGCATGGCCCATCCTAGCACCATGAACGGGCACAATAAGTGGCTTCCGGCTCAGGATCGGCGGGAACTCCAGCCATGATCGCATGGAGTTCCCCCACCTTCTCGATCAAAGCCTCACGAAGCTTCGATCAACTCCATCAGTCCATCCCGTTTACGATGCAGCACTGTGATGGCGCCCTCAGGGTTTCGAAAGACAAATACTTCCTTATCGAGACACTCGGCTTCCTTGACTGCCTCTTCTACTGTCATCGGCCGGGCAGCTACTGAATCCGGCGAACGCACCAGGTGAGGCTCCTGGTAGAAAGCACTGGCGGCATGCAGTGTCACCGTGGCGGGGGCAGGTTGCTTACGTGAGGCAGGAGCCTGCAGCTGCGACGATGCCTTGCTGTTGGCCACTGCTCCGCTGTTCCGCCGTACCGGGGCCTCCACCAGCATCTTTTCCTCTTTAGGCTGACGCTTCGACTCCCTGATTTTTTCCTTGAGACGCTTGGCCTGGGTCTCCACCTTGGCGACAGCATCCCGCAATGCAGTTTCCATGTTGTGGTTTTCACACAGCCCAACCAGGCTATGATGTCGCGATTGAACGGTGATTTCCGCTGTCTGCCTGTACTTCTCAGCAGTCAGAATGACATGGGCGCCAAAAGATTTGCCAAGGATCGTTCCTACTCTCCCCAGACCTTCTTCAGCGAGTGTGCGGAGTGCCGGAGTAACGGCTACCTGCCGTCCGGTGTAATCAACCTGCATCGTCTTGCCTCCTCTGTGTACAGAGATGCGTTCGATCAAGAAGAGGACACAGTGTAGCTCACGCGCGGACTCTGCGTTGGTGGGTACTTGGAATGTTCAGGTCCTCGCGGTACTTGGCCACGGTCCGCCGGGTCACCCGGATTCCCTGGCTCGACAGGATGGCAGCCAGCTGGTCGTCCGTAAGCGGCTTCTGCGGGTTCTCTTCCTCGATCAATTTCTTTACTTTCCGTTTCAACAACAGCAGCGGTGTCGCCGCGCCTTCCGGGCCGTTCACACCCTCGGAAAAGAAGAAACGTAACTCAAAAACGCCCTGGGCGGTGTGCACATATTTATTCGAAACTGCGCGGCTGACGGTCGACGGATGGACGCCGATCTCCTCGGCCACATCCTTGATCATCATGGGCCGGAGAGCATTGACGCCATGCTCAAGAAACTCGGGCTGCCGACGGATGATCGCTTCGCAGGTTCGCAGGATGGTGCTCTTGCGCTGCTCGATATTGCGCATAAGCTGGAGCGCGGAGCGATAACGCTCCTTCACGTAATCCTTAACGTCCTTCTCTGTTCCCGATTGCGTCAGCAGTTTTTTATATCCGCTGTTCAGCCGCAACGTCGGCATGTCGTCTTCGTTCATCACGATGACAATTTCATCGCCCCGCTTCACGAACGCCACATCGGGTTCAATCAGCCGGGTATTTGGCCGGTTATAGCGCTGGCCCGGCTTGGGATCCAGCGTGCGAATCAGCTCGACTGCCTCCTGCACCTCGTCCGCCGTCCGGGAAATGAGCTTGGCGAGCTCGCGAGTATCGCGCTTCTGTAGGAGCAGAAGGTGGTCTCTGATAATCTGCTCTGCAGTTTCAAAGCACAACAGCTTCTTTTTGATGAGCACCGGGTCTGTCTCGGGCAGGGCCGCTGCAGAAGACAGTGGGGATGCCTCCGCCTCCGACGTATCTTCCTCCACTGGCTTCTCTACTTGAGTCGCTGAAAAAATCAGCTGGAACTCGCGGCGTTGAGAGGCAATCTGCAACAACAGGCACTCGCGCAAATTGCTCGCAGCAATACCTACCGGATCCAGCCCGCGCACGAGGTTAAGTGCCTCTATCAGGAGAGCAGCAGTCGGCGAGACCTCAGCCGCATCCACCGAACCGATGCTCGGAAATTCCACTCCAACAAGCGTATCCATCGTCGCCTGCTCGGCTGTATCGGCTGGATCGATTAAAGATGGCATGCTGCCGTTCTTCGATGGGTCCTGGTCCATGCCGGCGGCGGGGTTCCTCTTAAGTCCCGCAGCAAGGTCATCCAGGCTGGTCAGCAGATAGCCATCTTCGTTCAGGTTGCCGATGATGTACTCGGCTGCCTCCCGGACCGCGGAACTTACGCTGAGTGAGCCAAGTTGCCACTGCAGATGATCCGTAAGGGTTTCCGGAATGGACAGAAAGTTTTCAAACGAAGGCTTGTCTGATATTTCGAAGTTGCTGGCTGTCCGAAAGCCCGGGTCGAGATAATCCTGGAAGTAGGAGCCGAAATCAATTTCTTCGAAAGGATCGCGTTCTTCCGGACTGGTTTCCGCGACGGTCTTTTCTTCTGTCGGCCGCTCCCGCTCTGCTTCCCTGCCAGCCATGTCCTCGAGCAAGGGCACGTGCTCTTCGAGCTCTTCCAGCACAGGATTTTCGACGATCTCGGCATTGATCATCTCTTTCAATTCGAGCTTGTTCAAGGCAAGCACACTGACCATCTGCATCAGGCCAGGAGTCAGAATCTGCCGTTGCGCAACCTTGAGGCTGAGCTTTGGTTGAAGAAGAGCCATCACATCCTAAAGAAGGTCATTCGAGGGATTTCGCCCAGTCTACATCGGTCCGGAGACCACGAGATAGAGCTCACGTCTAATTAGCCACCCTGTAGTTACCTCATCGTCTCATTCCCATTTCGGGATACGCTGATCACTATTCTAAGTGCGCAAAAAATGCACGATAAATGGGACTGGTCCGAAAGGATCTCAGCGCAGCGAGAATCCTTCTCCCAGGTAAATACGTCGCACCTCCGGATCGTCGCCAAGTTCCTCCGGCGTTCCAGTGAAGCAGATTTTTCCATCGGCAATGATGTAGGCACGGTCCGTAACCGTCAGCGTCTCGCGGACGTTATGATCCGTGATGAGAACACCGATCCCGCTCGCCTTCAAATCAAAAATGATCTCCTGAAGGTCGAGCACTGCGATGGGGTCAATACCTGAAAACGGCTCGTCTAACAGGATGAACGAAGGCTGAATACAGAGGCACCGCGCAATTTCAACTCTGCGGCGTTCGCCTCCGGAGAGTGCGTACCCGCGGGTGCGTCGGATCTTCCCTAGATTCAATTGGTCCAGCAGCTTCTCGGTCCGTGCACGCCTCATCTCCCAAGAAATGGATTGCGCTTCGAGCACCGCCAGAATATTCTCCTCCACGGTCAACTTGCGGAAGACGGATGGCTCCTGAGGCAGGTAGCTGATACCGTACTGGCGTGCCCTCATATACATCGGCACGCGAGAAATGTCCTTGTCGTCGATCAGTACCCGGCCGGTGTCCGGAGCAATCAGGCCGACGATCATGTAGAAGCTCGTGGTCTTACCCGCGCCGTTCGGACCCAGCAGGCCTACCACTTCACCCTGTGCTATTTCAAGGCTGACGCCGCGGACCACCTGCCGGCCTTTGTAGGACTTAGCGATCTCTTCGATAACAAGCTTCTGCATTCTTACTGAACTTTTCCAGACGGGTGACTGCCGGTGGTCGGATTCTTGCTGTGAGGATCACTCTTCGTGCGGCTGTCCGTCGACGTGGGCGACTGGCCGCGATTCACCACGACGCTATCATCGCGGTCATTGAAGATCAATGAGCTTCCGGTCACCGTCCCATGTTCACGATCGGAAAGAAGAGGCGGCGCCGTTGTCGTTCCCGTCAGAATGAACGTTCCGTCATCCGCGGTATAAACCAGCTTTTCTCCAGTTCCGGAACGATTTGCCTGCTGTAGATGCACACCTTGCTGAGCGACCATGCGGCTCACCTGCCCTCCGGGACCAAACGTGCTTTTTACTTCGCGCGTGTTGCCTGGGTTTGCCGGCGGCGGCGCCTGAGGCTGAAGGTAGAGGTCGATGATGGCAGCGCTCAAAGTGCCTTCAGCATCTCGCGCCTGGACCCCGCCAGACAAGGTCACCCTTCGTTCTCCCCCCGAGTAAGCGAAGGATCTGCTTGTCGTATGCACTACTCTCGATGGAATGTTTTCCCCCCGCTTCGCGCCGGAACTTTCCGCAAAGTCGGCCTTCACGCCACCATCCGCAACCAGCGACTGCAGAGCGCGGGCCAGCACGATCCTCGGCGCGCTGATGGAGCTGCTACCCTGCCACATGCGCGCATCTGCGGGCGGTGCACTATAAAAAGTCGTCTCATCCTTTGCATGATCCAGCGATGCATGGTCGGCAACAACGTGGGTGACATCGCCGGCGCCTGCTGACTTGGCAGCACCGGTCGAATTCGCTTTTGACGACTCGGTTCCTGGAGAGCCGGCATTGATATACGTTGCCTTCACTCCTCCACTAGCGGTCGCATCTCCCGTCGTGTGATGGAACACGATAGAAGAAGCCGCGATATCTGATCCTCCTCTACTGATGTGCGGATTTCCCCCACTCAGCTCGATCACGTCAGTCTCTCCCCGGTAGCTGATGCGGTCAGCATTCGCAACAGTCCGGTCGGTCGAAGCCGATGCATTCTGCACTTGTGTCAAAACTGCATGACCGGTCAACAAAGCACTTTCTACCTGGCTTCCATCTTTCGTGAGACCGGCAGACTGTTTCGCTGCTTTGTGCCGAACTGCCCTGTCAGCAGTGTGCGATGGTAACGCATCAGTGAAGGTTACAGATAGGGCGTCGCCGCGACTGGTCTGGCTCAGCCCGCCCGGGGTACCCTGCTCGAAGGATGTGTTGCCCGTTGCCCGCAGAGTCGAGAGGCTCCGGCCATCCGTTAGAGTCGAAAAGATCTGATCGCCTTTCAGTTGTGAAACCTGCTGCGGAGCGTCGGCATGGATCGTGTGGATCAGGACCATCGCATCCCGGGTTGCAAGAACATTCTGGGCCTGGACGCTGTGCGCGGGCCCACTCTTGAAGTCCACATCCAGTTGACCGGCACGTGTCTCGCGCGTCTCCGAAGCATGCGGGTTGCCGCCGAGATCAGCCTGCTGGTCTACCGCCGAAACAGCGCCCGTCAGCCTTGCGTGCTTGAGTCTGGCGGCTGTACTCTCCTCGCCAGGAGCTGCCCCGGGCGCCACAGGTACGAAACTGAAAATGCCGCTGTTGCTGTTTACATGCAGAGAGTGGCCCGTAGACTGACCTACGAACAAAAGTCCACCCTCCAGCGACACCTGCTGCACTGCTCCAGCGGCATCCAGCGTCGCGGTAGCAGTCGAGGCCTGCAGGTCACTGCCATTGTCCGATCGCAGGTGGACATGCCCATCGGCCCGAATGTGGTCGGTCCTGCCATCAGGACGAAAGAAGATGGTGGCCTGATCGGAAGTTCCACGCTTCTGCTGAGACTCAACGGACTGATGAATTAAAAACATCTGGCGGGAAGCACGATCAAAGCTGGCACTCTGCGCCTCCACCCGAACCGCTTCTCCATTGAGCAGGGTACTCAGGGTCACTTCGCTGTTCAGCGATAGAGTGCCATGTATTCCATCGTAAGTCGCACCCCGGGCCGAGCCGGAAGAGCCGTCCTGCAGGAAGGTCAATGGCTGGACAGTCGAAGCTGTCTGTGTCTCCTGGTTGAACACCAGGCCTTGCGTCTTCACGTGAACCGCTTTGGCGTCCGTTTGTGAAGCGCCGCTGTTCCCGCTTGCATGTACAGGACGTCCGCGCGGATCGGACAACAGGATATCGACCGATCCATCCGCACGAATAATCTTGGTCGCAGGGTCATAGTCGAATTCGCTGCCCGAAATGCGGTCGGTACTCGTCCCATCCGTACCATAAAGTTCTATTTTCACGTCGTGGAGAACAGCCCGGCCGCTGCCTTTGAACTGGACAGCCTTCGACGCGTGAAGAACAAAGAGGGTCCGCCCCTTCGAAGACTTGGAGATGGTGAAGTTGTTGGTGGACTGTTGAATCTCCAGACCCATCTTCTGGGGAAGGTCGCGGCCTAATCTACTTACGCGATAGCGGGCGTATGCAAAGAAGATTGCCAGGCTCAGTACCAGGAGGATGCCGAGCAGCACGATCCAGGTCCGCAACTTCTCGATGGTAATGCGCATTCACCTTCCCTGTGGAAAAGCCGATACCGGCTTCCCACTCCGTAGGAGTTCGAGATTGCAAAAGGCAACCGCTCCCTGGAAGGCAGATGCCAGAATCCTACTATGCGATTCTAATTGGAGGATGATCCCCTCGTCCGGCCGCAAAGAAGCAGGAGCTTCCAGGAAAGATGAGCATTGCGCAACCAGAATTGCCGTTGGTAGAACGGTCCGTTCTTCAGCCAGCCTACCGGAACATTCCGAGCAAGAAGCAAAGCCGGGACCCGGAACGGGAGAACACCTGGCGGTCCGCTTTCCTCGTTGGATCTGTATTTGCCGCGATCAAGCTCGTGATTCACATCGCCCTGAACCTGCGCGCGCAGCATGTAGGCTACGGGATGTTCCGGGATGAGCTGTATTACATCGTTTGCGGACGTCGGCTCGCATGGGGTTACCTCGACAATCAGCCGCTGATCGCCGTACTGGCACGAATCAGTGATTCTCTCTTCGGCCACGAACACTTGTGGGCCTTCCGCATGATGCCTTCGATAGCAGGGGCTATCAAGGTTCTGCTTACCGCGCTTTTGACACGGGCTCTCGGCGGCCGCCGACTTGCGCAGATCCTGGCCATGATCTTGGTAATCGGATCGCCGGAATACCTGGGAATTGACACATTCTTCTCCATGAACACCCTCGAACCAGTGTTCTGGATGACTGCCATGCTGGCCATAATCGAGATTGCCAAACTGGAGGTCGGTTCATCCGGCAAAGCTCTTCCGGCATGGTGGATAGTCTTCGGAGCAGCGGGAGGACTCGCGCTCGAGACCAAGCTAAGCGGAGCTTTTTTCCTGATCTGCCTGCTCCTCGGCCTGCTGCTCACGTCACAGCGAAGAGTGTTGCGATCGCCCTGGGCCGCAGTTGGCACCGCATTGCTGCTGCTGATCGAACTGCCGAATCTTCTATGGCAATGGCATCGGCAGTTCCCCTCGGTGCAATGGCTCGTAGCCGCGTCGCATGAAGGCAAAGATGTTGTTCTGTCGCCGCTTGCATTCCTGTGGCAACAGATCCTGGTGATGATTCCCTTCTACGCCATCTTCTGGATCGGAGGCATGCTCTGGCTCCTGCTGCACGTCTCCGCGCGCCGCTTCCGCTTCGCTGGATGGACTGGCTTTCTGTTCCTCGGCCTCATGATGGCCCTGCACGCGAAGGTGTACTACGTTGTCCCAATCTATCCGCTGCTCTACGCCGCAGGGTGCGTCTGCTGCTTTCAATTAATGCCTCGCACTTTGAAATGGCAGGCCCTGGCGCTGGCTTATGGAAGTGTCTTCGCCCTCGCCGCCTGGTACTGGATGCCCGTAGTGCTGCCGCTTGTTCCACCAAGTGAGTATTCGTCGTGGGAGCGCCGCCTGAATTTCCGCCCCGCTGAAACCGAGAATTTCAAGAAGTCGCCTTTGCCGCAACTGCTGGCCGACATGTCCAGCTGGCCGGAGTTTGTACGGCAGGTCGCTGTTGCCTACAACCGTCTTCCGCCGGATGTACGCTCCAGGACTGGCATCTACTGCGGCAACTATGGAGAAGCCAGTGCGCTCGACGTGTACGGCGGCCAGTATGGCTTGCCGCCGGCAATCAGTGGTCATCAGACCTACTGGTTCTGGGGTCCACGCGGACAATTGCGTGACACCATGCTCGTTGTAGGACAGACGCGTGAGGATGTTGGCAAAGCTTTCCGCAATGTGCAATCCATCGGCGAGATCGACACTCCCTATGCAATGCCTTTCGAAAATGGCGATCACATCTGGCTTGCTGAAGGAATGAATCGCTCGCCGGATCTCATCTGGCCCGCAACAAAGAACTGGTACTAGCAGCCCCGCTCAGCGAAGATGAGTAGCAACTTGGCTACTCTCCTTTCACAACCAGACGTCAACATGCATCGCCTGCCGCGCGTGCTCGGCCTCTCGCATGCCACGGCAATCGTAGTCGGCACCATCATTGGCAGCGGCATCTTCCTGGTGCCGCAGGAAATGATGATGGCCGTGGGAACATCGCCGCTGGTGTACCTGGCATGGATCACCGGCGGACTCCTGACTCTCTTCGGTGCCATGACCTACGCGGAACTGGCCGCCATGATGCCCTTCGCCGGAGGAGAGTACGTCTACCTGCGGCGAGCCTACGGAGATCTCACCGCTTTTCTTTACATGTGGACCTGGTTTGCCGTGGCAAAGCCCGCCTCGATCGCCAGCGTCACCACCGGCCTCGCCCGCACTCTCGCGATCTTTCCTTCGCTTGCATGGCTTGATACCTACGCGTTTCACTGGCCGCTGCCGGTTCTCTGGTCCCAGCTCTTTGCCATCGCTGCTGCTTGGCTCGTCACCGGTCTCAACTACATAGGCGTGCGTAAGGCGGGCGACTTCCAATTGGTCTTTACATGGTTGAAGGTGCTGCTGGTCATCGGCATCGCTATCGCCTGCTTTGCCAGTCCGCTTGGAAAGCTGGGGAACTTCCACACCATCTTTGCAGGAGCCCAGGGAGGCTTTGCGGGCTTCATGGTGGCGCTGATCGCTGCGTTGTGGGCCTACGACGGCTGGAATGATCTGAACATGGTTGCCGAAGAAGTCAAGCGGCCCGAACGCAATCTACCGATCGCCCTCGTGGTCGGTGTGCTGGTGGTCGGTGTG
>CAZZUX010000045.1:15798-27611 GCA_964657395.1 uncultured Ktedonobacteraceae bacterium | reverse complement strand
GGCCAGCCGATCCCGGAACAGAGCCGGCTGCATGCGACAGCAGCGTTCGGGCCGCAGGTCACGGATGAGCACCTCTACAACGTGGTGGATGCGCTCGACGCGGTCGCGAAAGAGACGGGCAGGAGTGTGCCGCAGATCGCGCTGAACTGGCTGCTGCAAAGGCCGACAGTGTCGAGCGTGATTATCGGGGCCCGCAATGAGGAGCAGCTGCGGCAGAACCTCGCGGCGGTGGATTTTCAGCTGACAGCGGAACAGGTGGCGAGCCTGGACAAGGCGAGCGATGTGAAGCCGATTTATCCGTACTGGCACCAGCGGCAGTTTGTGGACCGGAATCCGGTGCCGGTGGGGTTTGAAAAGGATGGCGGTAAGGATTTGTTCGAGAAATAGGTGGTCGGACCTGAAGCTCTCGGTTACTGCTTCTGCCAGGTGACGCGGCCGTTGCGGATGGTGGTTTGGACTGCGGCGAAGTTGGTGATGTTCTGAAAGGGATCCGCGGTCAGAACTACCAGGTCGGCTGCTTTGCCGATGGCGATGGTTCCTGTTTTGTCTGCGACTTTGAAGCGGGCGGCGGGAGCGGTAGTGAGCATGCGGAGGATGTCCGGTGCAGTGAGGCCGGAGCGGGCGAGGCCAGTGAATTCGCCGGTGGTGTCATAGTCGGTCATGTAACCGACGTCAGTACCGAAAAGCAGATCGCCGCCCAGGGCATGGAAGCGCTGCACCTGCGCATAGATCGGATCCAGGTAGGCCGGGTTGGTGGTGACGGTGGTGGCAAACATCTTGAGCGTAGGGATCATGGCCATGTGTCTGCCGACCACAGATTGGAGCAGTGCATCGTCGACATCTTCTGCGGTATCGGCGGCGTGAGCGAGCACGTCGACGCCACTGTTTATCGCAACGCGGATACCTTGTGCATTGGACTCGTGGGCGAAGGCGAGCTGGCCATGCTGATGGGCGAAGTTGACGGCGGCGCGGGCATTTTCAAGCGGCATGGGCAGGACTGTTTCGGGAGTAATGTAAGAGCCGGTGAAGAGCTTGAGGAGGTCGGCACCGTCTCTGATATTTCTCTCCTCGTCACGGATGGCAGCGGCGGGTGAGTCCGGCTGCGGCATGAGCAGGAGCAGCCATTTTGGCAGCGTGTTGCGGAGATAGTAGGGGATGCCGTGGGGCGGGTACTGTGCTGCGCCGGCGCTATAGATCTTCGGTCCGAGAAGCTCGCTGCTTTCGATGCGACGGCGCAGCGGGACAGTGTCGCGCAGGTTGGAGCCGGTATCGACGACAGTGGTGAAGCCGCGCTGATTGAGCATGTCGTCGAGTTGAGCCTGCAGGCGGGCTGCGGGTGCATGGTCGGCACCTGACCACTTGCGTTCGGTGAAGTGGACATGGCAGTTCCAGAAGCCGGCGGTGACGACGCAGCCGTGGCAGGGGATGACTTGCGCGTCGGCGGGGACGGCGACGTTTTCGCCGACAGCAGTGATGATTCCGTCGCGCACTACGATGGTGCCGGATGGAATGGCGGGATCATCGGGCGAAGGGTAGATGCGGGCCTCGGTGATGACCAGTGTGCCGTGGGCAGGCTGCGGGACTGGGTGCTTGTCCCTGAGGGGCCAGAAGGCGATGAAGTAGAAGAAGACGCCGGCAAGCACGACCAGGACGAACAGGATCTTGATAAGAATTCGGAACAGGCGCATGGAAGCGTCTCCGGTAAAGCAGGCGTGTCCGATACTACTGTGCAGACCGCCTCTACTATAGCGGCTGGTGTGCATGCACTCCGTGATCAATCCTTACAGGGCATGCAAAGACGTCTGATCGGTCTGCCACGGGAACTCGCCTGATTCGCAGATCGGCTGGAAATCCGTGGGTGCCTGGGAAATTCGGCTAGTCTTCTCCCATGTGGCGTGCGGATCGCTGGATGGTTGTAGTGTGTGTGCTGGTGCTTGGCTGCGCCTTGTATGCCGCAGCGTTGAGCCTGCGCTGGCCGCTGGTAGCTGATGCCTCGCTGATGCACTACCTGGTGTTCCTGAAGGGCCGGGGGCTGATTCCCTATCGAGACATTATCGATATTGACCTGCCAGGGACTTACTTCTTTGAAGGCCTGGGTATGCGGTTGCTGGGCGGGGGTGCGCTTGCCTGGCGAATCTATGACCTTTTGCTGCTCGCGGGGGCGGGTACGGCGATGCTTCTGCTTGCCGGCCGACGTTCAAGGATCGCCGGCGTCCTGGCGGGAGGCATGTTTGCCCTGATTCATATCCAGGACGGGCTCGCGCAGACGGGTCAGCGCGACCTGCTGATTGCCGTGCTGCTGCTATGGAGCTACGTTGCGTTGTTTGCAGCGCAGCGGTCGGAAGCGGCAGGCAAATGGCTGGTCTCCGGGCTGATTTTCGCTTCGGCATTCTTGAGTGGAACGACCCTGACGATCAAGCCGACGTATCTGCCGCTTGGCATTGTGCTGCTGCTGCTGGTGGCGGTGCCGGGCCGGAGGAAGGGAGTCGTCACTCCTTTGTCCGGGGCTTCGTTATGGCTTGCGGGGCTGCTGCTGCCGTGGGCGTTCTGCATCGCCTGGTTGATCCGAATTCATGCCCTGTCGGCGTTCGCGGCCACGGCTCGGGACCTGATGCCGTTGCATGCAGAACTGGGCAGAAGATCACTGCCTTACCTGCTGAACCACGCATTTGCGCCGGTCATGGGGCTGTTTGGATTGTGGCTGGTGATCTGGTTTGCCGGCCGGGCGGATCGGGAAGAGCCGCTGCTGACGTGGGAACGAGGTGCGCTGCTTGCCGGGATCGTCGTGGCGCTGGGAGCGTACGTCGCCCAGGGCAAGGGAAATCCCTACCACCGCTATCCCCTGCTGGCGCTGCTGCTGGTGCTGGTGGAGGTGGACGTCTGTGTGGCATGGCAGCAGCAGCGGTTGTGGCTGCGAGCACTGGCGGGTGCAGCCCTGCTGCTGCAATGCGCCTACCTGGCTCCGCATGCAGCGTGGCAGGTACGTTACACGATTAAGCCCACGACACCGTTTGAGGACGCGTTATCGGCGGAGCTCAGGATGTTTGGGGCGGGTTTGTCAGGCAATGTTCAGTGTCTTGATACTTTCGGCGGGTGCCTGAACACGCTGTACGACCTTGGGCTGAGGCAGGCCAGCGGCTATCTCTATGACTGTTACGCATTTGCTCCAAACAGGAATGGAGCGGTGGAACGCTATCGTCGAGGGTTTCTGCAGGCTTATCTCAGGCATCCGCCGCGCGTGCTGGTACTGACTGATCAATACTGTTTCGGCGAGGGGGGCGGGTTTGACCGGGTGGCAAAATGGCCGGAAATAGCAAGCGAAGTCGCCAACCACTATACGCAGCAGGCGGAGTGGGGGACGGATGTGCCGCAACACTGGTTTGCGCGCGGTGAGCCGGTGCCCCGGTTCCGGATCTACGTCCGGGATCGCTGAATATACGCCATCTGGTGGATCCGGTTCGCATGTCAGCTGTGACGGCTGTCACAGCTGACATGCATGCCCTGTGATAAAGCTACTGCTCAGTTGACTTACTTAATCTGGCTATCTCGTTCGCCTAGATAGATAGCTGTGTAGTCGAGATAGTTATTGGCGTACATCAAGATAGTTTTTCGATCTTCGTCGCCAAGGTCGCGACGCTGTTTTGCCGGGACGCCGGCCCAGAGGGTTCGTGGGGGAACGATGGTGTGTTCAGGGACGATGGCACCGGCGGCGATGATGGAGCCTTCGCCAATGCGGGCATTGTTGAGAATGACGGCGCCGATGCCGATGAGGCAGGTGTCTTCAACAATGCAGCCGTGTACAGTTGCGTTGTGGCCGATGGTGACAGAATCTCCCACGATGACGGGGTATTTGTAGCGCATGCCGTGGAGCACGGCACAATCCTGGATGTTGCTGCCGGTGCCGATGCGAATGGAATGAACATCCCCGCGCAGGACGGCATTCATCCAGACGCTGGAGTGTTCACCGAGGGTCACATCGCCGATGATTTGTGCAGAGATGTCTATGTAACAGGAATCGGGATAAACAGGGGTATGGCCCTGGTAAGAGCGGATCATGAAGTGGCCTTATCCGGCATGGCTGCGATGCGCATACCTGCCTTATTGCTGTGCAGAACAGGTACAGGATACTTTGTGTAAGTCAAGAAGCTAAGTCAGTCGGCAGTCAGGTGTCTTACGAATAAGTGGTGCGATGAAGGTAAAAAGCCGTAAAAAATTGATTTTTGAGGTGAAATAAAGGGCTTTTCTACTTGACTGCTGGGGTTGTCTTTCCCGTAGACTTGAAGTTGACCCGTCTCGGGAAGTTTGGGGGTGTCGTATACATTGGCAGAAGTTCGCATTCAAGAAGGCGAACCGCTAGAAAACGCATTGCGCCGGTTCAAGCGCAAGGTACAACAGGAAGACATTATCAAAGAGGTAAAGCGTCATTCCTTTTACCTCAAACCGGGCGAGCGTAAGCGTGTGAAGGAAGCATTGGCACGCAAGCGGAATCGCAAGAAGGCTCGTAAAGAGCAGGACTAACAGCGTAAACGTGGTACCCGGGTGCTGGGCGGCAGTTGTCGCCCGATCCCGGGAGTTGTTCGTAGTACGGCGGTATCCGGAACGAACTGTGAAGAACAAGGCTATTGCCTCTTCGTTCCATGCGGTGCACGGTTGACCCATTCCTGACGTGCCTACTCCCCCCGACGTCCAGGCTCAAGCAACTTTTGATTTGGCCGTTTTTTACGGCAGGGCCCCGGTACATATCAATTACGACCACCTGTAATGCATTTGATGCATTGGCCGTTAAATCCGGCAGGGTGGATGGGGGAAGGCCATGGAGTTCATAGACAAGGTGCTGAAGTGCGGCGACTGTGGAAGCGACTTTGTGTTCACAGCCGGGGAACAGCTGTTTTTCTTTGACAAGCAGTTCAAGAACGATCCAAAACGCTGCAAACAGTGCAAGACCAAGCGGGCTTCCGGCAGTTCAGCAGTGCGGGCGGAGACCAAGACCAATTGTTCAGCCTGCGGCACGGAGACCACGGTCCCATTTAAGCCGACCCAGGGGCGTCCGGTGTTGTGCCGGCAGTGCTTCCAGGCAAAGCGAGTGCCTATGGCTGCCGCTATGGCCTGAGTCCTCCGGGTGGAACAGCCCGCTGCCAGTCTTACTTGCTTCTGGAAGCCGACAGGCTTTTAGAGCCGGTTGAGGCTGGTTTCCGGGCGCCGTCACCGGATGCTTTGCTGTCTGCGTGCAGGGCTGCAGCCTTCTGCTTCTTTTCTTCGTGGCTCACCAGCAGAGACTCAAGCTGAAAGAGCAGATCATTGGTATTCATCGGCTTGACGAGCATCTGGTCCATGCCATGATCGCGCCAGTCGAAGCCTGGCGAAGGGAAGGCTGTGAGCATGGCTACAGCCGGATTGTAGGCTGCCTTCTTGGCGGCCTGAACCACTTCCAGCCCGGCGGTCTCGTTTTCCATCCTCATGTCCGTAATGACCATGTGGTAGGTGTTGGCCTTCAGCTTGGATTTTGCTTCGCGCGCTGACGCAGCGGTCTCTACTTCAAAGCCGTGGAGCTCCAGAATGGCCTTGAGTGTAAGCAGGATCGTCAATTCGTCATCGACCAGAAGAATGCGTTGTTTCATGATTCTCGTGTACTCCCATAGTGCAGCAAAGTAAACCCCTGGGGAAGAAGTTGCTGCCGACTGCCGATCGATTTTGCTGATCGGACCAGGTCCGGAGATGTAAGGAACTGCGGACCGGCTCGTTCGCAGACCGCGCGGCGATCTGATCTCACTCCAGAGCTTAAACTAAAAGGCGTGCCAGGATACTTTGTTCAAAGTTTTGGATGTCGGGCAAGCCAGGCCGATGGCGAAGGCCTGGAAGCGGCGCTAGGCGCTGCAGGTCTGAACCCTGCTGATGCTGCCAGGGCGGACGTGGTGGTAGTGAACACCTGCAGTGTGACGGCTGAAGCAGACCGGGAAACTAGGGCGTTCATCCGCAAGGCGAGGCGCGAGAACCCGGAAACCCGCCTGATTGTGACGGGTTGTTACGCGCAACGAGCGCCAGAGGAAGTGGCCATGCTGCCCGGGGTGGATCGGGTGGTCGGCAACAGTCATAAGGGACTGGTAGCGGAGACAGCGGCCAGCTTGTTGGGTATTCGGCAGAAGGTTTCGGGGACGATTGTGCCGTTGGATCATCTTTTCCAGGGAAATGTCCTGGCGGATGATGCATTCGGTCATGCCGAAATCGCAGCTTTCAATTGGTCAGATAAGGCAATGGGCCAGCACACCCGGCCGAGTCTGAAGGTCCAGGATGGCTGCGGCAATCGCTGTTCCTTTTGCGTGATACCGCAGACGCGGGGAGGAAGCCGTTCGATTCCGCTGGAGCGGGTGCTCAACCAGGTACGAAGTTTTGTGGAAGCCGAAGGGCAGGAGATGGTGCTTTCCGGGATCAACCTGGGACGCTGGGGCCGTGACCTCGCCGGGATACAGGCCCGCCGCTTCGAGGAGCTGGTTGCGGCAGTGCTGGAAACGACCTCGCTTCCCCGGCTACGGATCAGTTCGGTGGAGCCGATGGACTGGACGGGCGGGCTGCTTGCGCTGTTCCGGAGGTACGGCGTCGGCGAAATGCCGAGGCTGGCCCGCCATGCGCATCTGCCGCTGCAGTCGGGATCGGATGCGATCCTGCGTGCGATGCATCGACGTTATCGGCCGTGGCATTACGCCACCAAGGTGGCGGAGCTGCGCGCCGCGTTGCCCGAGGCAGCAATCGGGGCGGATGTGATGGTCGGATTCCCGGGTGAGACTGATGAGTACTTCGAGGAGACGTTCCGGTTTGTTGAACAGCAGCCATTTACGTACCTGCATCTGTTTCCGTTTTCGGCGCGGCCGGGTACACCGGCATGGAAGCTTCACCAGGAAGAGCCGGTGCCAGGGCGGGCAGTCCAGGAGCGCATGATGCGACTGCGGATGTTGATTGCGGGAAAGCACCAGGCATTCTGCGGGAGCTTCGTGGGACGCGAATTGTCTGTCGTGACGCTGCAGGGTCCTGCTGTAAACAGCGAAGCGGGATGGACTCCGGCGCTTTCCGATAATTTCCTTAAAGTGGATGTGCAGGGCGCGTTTGCAGCGAACAGGATGTTGAAGGTACGAGTAAACGGTACGACTGAGAAAGGCCTGCTGGCGATGGCAGCGGCAACCGAACGGCAGGAAGAAGGCCCGTATTTTATGAAGCCAGCGGCGTTGTTGCCAGCATCTGACCTTGCAGGGCCGATGGTATACTAACTGGGCGGGGCCCATCCTCGCCAACCCCTGGAGGAAGCATCATCGATAAGCGTTCAGCGAAATCATTTATCCGTATTAACGACAAGATCCGCGCACGTGAAGTGCGGGTTATTGACGACGAAGGCAATCAGCTTGGTATTCTGCAGCCGTTTGAGGCTTTGAAGATCGCTCGCGAACGCGGGCTGGATCTGGTGGAAGTTTCCCCGAATGCAGTTCCGCCGGTATGCCGTATTCAGGATTACGGAAAATTTCTGTACGAAAAAGACAAGAGCGATCGAGCTGCGCGGAAGAAGCAGAAGGTCATCGTCGTCAAGGAGGTCAAGTTCTCTGTAACCGTGGATGAGCATGACTACCAGACGAAGAAGAACCAGGCCGTTCGGTTCCTGGCGGAAGGCGACAAGGTCAAGGCGTCTCTACGGTTCAAGGGCCGGCAGATGGCTCACCGCGACCTTGGATACAACATCATCAATCGGCTGATCCAGGATATGGGTGATACCGGCATTGTCGAGTTCATGCCGCGGATGGAAGGCACGACGCTGCATGCGATCCTGGCTCCCGGCAAGAAGGCTCAGCTTGCAGCCGAAGCGCCGAAGAAGGCCGCAGCCCCGGCTACGCCCAAGCCGGCACAGGCTGCACCCGCAAGTCCTCCAGCGCCCGCAACCCAGGCCCAGTCTTAAGCAGTTGCCGGCAAGCTGCGACGTAATCCGCGGTCCGGCATAATTTTAGTTGTGTTCAAAATGAAGCAAGCATGGAAACAGCTACAGGCACATTCGTGATTCGACGGGCGGTGCCTGCCGACGCTACATGCTTGCGTCCCATGATTGCTGCCTCAGTCCTCGAACTCCAGAAGCACGACTACACTCCTGCCCAGATGGCCTTGGCTGTTGAAACAGTGTTCACGCTGGATACACAGCTTGTAGCGGACGGCACGTATTTCGTAGTCGAAGCTTCGCCTGATGGAAGCGGGAAGCAGGTTGTTGCCTGCGGAGGCTGGAGCCGGCGCAAGACACTGTGCGGCGGCGACCATCATGCTGTGCGCGATGATGCGTATCTCGATCCAGCGACAGATGCCGCGAAGATACGCGCCTTCTTTGTTCGTCCGGGATGGGAGAGGCGGGGCCTGGGATCGCTGCTGCTGCGGCACTGCGAGGAAGCGGCGACTGCGGCCGGATTCACGCGCTTTGAAATGGCCGCTACGCTGACCGGCGTTCCTCTCTACAAGGCAAAGGGTTACCGGGTGGTGGAAGAGACGACGGTGCCCCTGCGCGAAGGTCTGACGCTGCCGGTCGTGATTATGGCGCGGGAACTGGCGCTTCCGAAAGAATGAGGTCAGTGGCAAGTGGGCTGACCTGCACGCAGTTTCTACCGACCTGCTTGGCGATGTAGAGAGCTTCGTCGGCAGCCTGCAGAAGGTGGGTTGAAGTCTCGTTGCGCATGGGCTTCGCCGCGGCGCAGCCGATGGAGACCGTGACGATGCCATGCGCGCTTCCATCGTGTGGAATGTTCAGGGCCAGGACGGCAAGGCGCAGCTTTTCTGCGAGGTCGCTGGCATGCTGCAGGTTGGAGTGTGGCAGCAACAGGGCAAACTCCTCACCGCCGAAGCGTGCAGCCAGGTCTTGGGAGCGCTGGAGGCAGCTTTTCAGGGTTTCTGCGATGGTCCGCAGGCAGGCATCTCCTGCATGGTGGCCGTAGAGGTCGTTGAACTGCTTGAAGAAATCGATGTCCACCATCAGCAGGGCCAGTTGGGTTTCGACGCGCATGGCCTGCTTCCACTCACGGGCGAAGGCGGCATCCAGGCTGCGTCGGTTGGCGATGCCGGTAAGACCATCGAGGGAGGCAAGCAGTTGAAGCTGGGCATTGGTGGCGACGAGTTCGTCGGACATGCGACGACGTTCCATGCTCAGGATGGAGGCGGGAACAAGCGCAACCAGGTTGAAGCCGAGGAAGAGCTGCAAGGCGACATCGCGGCTCATCCAGCAATGCGTGGGCCACGTGCCGAATGGACCGTATCCGTGGATGGTGAAGTAGACGGCCATGAGGCTGATGCCGAAGAGAGCGATCGCGGCCCCGGTAAAGGCAAGCAGTGCTTCCACCAGCAGCAGGATGGGGAGAAGCAGGAAGAGCAGGGAGAAGCGGCTGACTGAAAAGATGGGCCAGGCACCGACGGCAGCAAGCATGAGAGCGGCACAGGTTGTTGGCAGCTGTCGGCTGTCGAAGAGGGATGGCACCTCAGGGGATCGCATCGAGAGGAAGGCCGGCAGGGTGAGAGCGATGCCCAGGGCATCCGAGGTGGCCCAGTCGTTGAACGAGGTCCAGTAGGGCTGCCCTAAAAGCTGGTGCGAGAGTATGGCTGCAAGGATCCCGGTGAGGCCGGGACCGACGGTGAGAGCGACCAGGAAGCGGGTGAGAAAGAAGGGCCGTCTCAGCCATGCGGTGAAGGTGTCGAACCGGGGAAGGATCCAGGCGCAGAGATAGACCTCGAGAACTGAGACCATCCGCTGGAGAATTTCGAATCCGGGAGGATTCCCGTCCAGCACCTCACCGAGGCCGATTCCCAACGAGACGCCGAGCAGGATAGCCGGCCATTCCGGCCGATTGCGGAGCAGGAGGATGGCGATCGTGATGCCGTTCAACGGCCAGAAGATGGTCCATCCGACCGTGAAGGCAAGGCGATTGAGAAGTACGTCGGCCAGGAAGTACAGGATGGCGAGCTGCAGCGGAAGCCACTGGAATGCCGGGCGTGTGCGACGAGCGAGAGCATTCAGGCCCAAGTGTGCCGACCTCCGGTCGGAAAAAAGGCTCGCTGTATGCAGGTATCCGGGCCGGGACATCGGGGCATGGAGAGACTGCAGTTCGGCAAGGCACTGCCGGCTCCAGCTAATTCCGGGAAAATGCCGGAATTGCCGCGTAATGGCCGTTGTCAATTGATGATGCTTTGTCAAGAAAGCTACGGCTATTCCGCGAATTGGTCATCAGGTACGGACTTTTATCCCGTATACTGACGGAATGCCGCATCAGCGGCGAAGTGAGCAGGAAGACCCATGCCTAAATTGAAGACCCACAAGGGCGCTGCAAAGCGCTTCAAGAAGACTGGTACCGGCAAGGTATTGCGCGGCCAGACCAAGATGCGCCACATCCTGACCTCGAAGGCGACGAAGACCAAGCGCCATCTGGGTGGTACGGTGCTGGTCTCGGAAGCCGACCTGCCCAAGGTGCTGCGGATGATTCCGTACGCCTGATTTCCTAGTTGCCTGATCGAGCCCTGTCAAGAGGCTTCTGGGTCGAGGTCGAGCGTTCCTCGAGCCCGCGGTAGATTCCGTAGTGATCAGGCCGGCAACACGTGTGTGAAGAGGTTAAAAGCGCAGGGTACTTTGCCCCGGGCGCCTCCTGCCTCCAGCCGCGAAACAGCGCCCATCACCGTCATCCGGTACAGACCGGAGGACGTAAAAAGGAGAAGTGCGATGCCCCGTGTCAAACGTGGAACGAAACGCAATGATCGCCGCAAAAAGATTCTCAAGCGCGCGAGTGGTTATTTCCTCACCAAGTCCAAGCTGTACCAGGCGGCACAGGAAGCCGTTGAGCGCGGCCTGAAGTTTGCCTACAGCGGCCGTAAGCAGAAGAAGCGGCAATATCGCTCACTGTGGATCGTCCGCATCAATGCTGCCTGCAAGATCAACGGACTGAGCTACTCCGTCTTCATCAATGGGCTGAAGCTTGCCGGCATCGAACTGGATCGCAAGATCCTGGCTGACCTGGCAGTGCGCGATGCGGCAGGTTTTGCCGCGCTGACTGTTGCTGCCAAGAATGCGGTGGACAAGGCGGCTGCTGACCGGAAGCAGAAGGCTGCTGCTTAGTCGGATTCCTGTTTTTCTGTTACGAAAGCTCGGCCAACCGCCGGGCTTTTGTTTTTCTGCTCGACTTTCCTCCAGTGGAATGGGTCACTCACTTCCGTCAGGAGCGTGTGCCATTTGCTGCTTGCGTTGCTACTTCGCCCTCGATACGCTTCGATGTCAGGAGCGTGCTGGAACTTCTCACGACCTGCGAGGAAGATGCCGGGCGACTTCTATGACAAATGCTGAGCTTCAAGACTCGAAGTCTGCGCCATCAGCAGGAGTCACAGCGTTTGAAACCCTGACGCCATCAGCGGGTGTACCGCGGTTTCCGGCTCTCGATGGTTGGCGAGGTATCAGTATCCTGCTGGTGATCGCCGGTCACGTTCTTCCACTCGGCCCCAATCGACTCGGGCTGAACGAATGCTTTGCCGCCCTTGGCATGGCGATTTTCTTTACGCTTTCAGGTTTTCTGATCACAACGACCCTTCTGAATCGGCCGAACGTGATCGAGTTCCTGATCCGGCGCCTTTGCCGCATTGTGCCGCTGGCCTGGCTCTTTACCCTGGTCGCGCTGACGCTTGCGCATGCCGGCTGGACAAAGTACGTTGCGCAGCTTCTTTTCTACTCAAATCTGCCGCCATACTGGGTTACTGCTTACACCGGCCACTTGTGGAGCCTGGGTGTCGAGATGCAGTTCTACATGACCATTGCGCTGGTGGTC
>CAZZUX010000045.1:0-15698 GCA_964657395.1 uncultured Ktedonobacteraceae bacterium | reverse complement strand
TCTTCCATCCCATGGTGGGCTGGGGCTGGCTCGGCTCCGGCTCAAAGGTAGTCAAGTACATTAAGAGAGGGCCTGAGCTGGCAGCGGTGTTCGGGCTTGCGCATCTCTCCACGTTCTATTTCGAGGACTACTGGATACGCTTTGGCAAGGCTTGGAGCAAGCGGGTGTCGAGCGGTAAGTCGCGTCCAGCGGTCGCTCTCGAAAAGGAGCTTTCTGCCTGAGACGGCCATCCTGGAGTTAGAAGGTGGCTTTCGCGCCGGCTTCGATTTCTTCCCTGGTGAGGTCCTTAACCTTCTGTCCGATCGACCATTTGAAGCCTTGCGGATCCAGAAGCTGACCGTAGCGTTCTCCCCAGAATTGATCCTTGAGCGGCATGGTAACCTTTGCGCCGGCCCTGGTCGCCTGCTCCCAGATCGCATTGGCGTCGTCGACGTTCAGGTGGAAGGTGACCGGACAGCCGCCGAGTGCCGCCGGTGTCTCTACCCTGCCACCCATCTTGTCGCTGAAATCATCGTTCAGCATGAAGTCTGAGCCGAGGATGCGGATGTGGCCGTGCATCACTCGTGTTCCGTTCGGCTCTAACATCCGGGTGAGTTCTTCGGCACCGAAGGCTCTTTTATAGAAGTCGATTGCGGCTGCAGCATCCGGGCAGACGATGTGTGGCGTAAGAGCATGATCGCTCATGGCGTCTCCTTATCGGCGGCAAGTATAGCCGTCCTTCAATGACAAGGGAATGTTTTTGCGATAGCGACGGCGAGTGCGCAAGCGCATCCGGCAACCCCTTGTTTTAAGGCTGGTTGCGGTTCGGAGGCAGAAATAAAGCCTAGTAGTGTTCCGCAACCCCTATGCTCGCGGCGTGTCTCCTCCTACGTGAGCGGTCATAGAAGTTTGAACCGCCTGTCACTCAGGAGCTTCGCCATGAACATCAAGCACATTGCACTGACTGCCGCACTGATTCTCAGCCCCGCTGCGCTCCTGGCGCAGACCGCTACGCCCACGCCCGGACGCAACGACTACAACATCAACCAGCGCAAGGGTACCCAGCAGCAGCGCATTGGCCAGGGTGTCCGCAGCGGCCAGTTGACAGCAGGCGAGACCAGCCGACTGGAGCATCAGGAGGAGGGCATCAACCAGGAAGAACGCGGCATGCGCGCACAGGACAACGGCCATCTCACCCGCCAGGACCGTCGCACCATTCATAAGCAGCAGAACCAGGAGTCGCGTCGCATCTATCGCGACAAGCACAACGCCAAGGTGCAGTAAACGCGAATTTCAAGACGGACAAGCCCCGGCTCTCATGATGGAGCGCCGGGGCTTTGTTTGCTTACTGCTTTTGGCGAGCGCCCTTTATGCTTTGACGAGGATGACTCCTCGAACTCACAGAGCTGAAACCATTCTCGCCTGCGGCCTCGCACTCCTGTTCTGTGCGACAACACTGAAAATCAACGCACAACAGACGGTGCCTGTCGTTCCGGATTGGCAGAAGGAGCAGCCAGTTCGGACACAACATGCCATGGTCGTGAGTATCCACCACCTGGCGGCGGATGCCGGGGTAAGCATGCTGCAGCAGGGCGGCAATGCCGTGGATGCGGCAGTGGCGACGGGGTTTGCGCTGGCCGTGGTCTACCCCTACGCCGGGAACCTGGGTGGCGGCGGCTTCATGCTCGTCCACCTGGCCGGAAAGAAGGGCGGGGCGGCAAAAGACACGTTTCTGGACTACCGGGAGCGTGCACCTGCGGCGGCGACGCGGGATATGTATCTCGACAAGGACGGGAAGGTCATCGAGGGCGCCAGCACTGTGGGCTACAAAGCCGTGGGGGTTCCCGGGTCGGTGGCGGGAATGGTCTACGCCGAGAAGAAATACGGCAAGCTGGGGCTGCAGGCTGTGATGGCTGCGGCGATCGAGCTGGCTTCCAAAGGCTATGTGCTCAGCGAGCAGGAGGCGAAGGAACTGCGCGATCCGGGGCTGACGGTGTTTCCAGACTCGCGACATGTCTTTCAGCGGGATGGCGACTTCTACAAGGCCGGCGATACCTTCCGGCAGCCGGAGCTGGCAGCTACGCTGACGACTATTGCAAACCATCCGGAGGACTTTTACCACGGGCAGCTGGCCGCAAAGCTGGCAGCGGCTGTGCAGAAAGGCGGCGGGCTGATCACGAACGAGGACCTGGCCAGCTACGAGGTGAAAGAGCGGAAGCCGCTGTATGGGAACTATCACGGCTACGAGATTGTGACCGCGCCGCCACCGTCTTCAGGGGGCGTGGCTATCATCGAGGCCTTGAACATTCTGAAGCCGTATGACCTGTCGAAGCTGGGCGACCGCACAGCCCCGGAGATGCACCTGGTGCTGGAGGCCTATCGCCGGGCATTCATGGACCATGGCGACTACCTGGGTGATCCGGATTACGCGAAGATTCCGCTGGAGGCCTTGATGAGCCAGCCGTATGCGGACGCCTTTCGCAAGAGCATCCAGCCGGACCAGGCGACGCCGTCGAAGAAGCTGGTGAGGCCGGAAGGCTTTTTGCCGCCGCCTCCCACTTTGGAGCCGGCCAAGGAACATAAGGAGACGACGCACTACTCGGTGGTGGATGAGGCCGGCAATGCTGTTTCCGTCACGACTACGTTGAATGATGACTTTGGCTCGCACGCCACGGCGGAGGGACTGGGCTTCCTGCTGAACAATGAGATGGACGACTTTGCAGTGAAGCAGGGCGTGCCGAATATGTACGGGCTGATCCAGGGTCCGAATGCTGCGATTGCTCCCGGGCACCGCCCGCTCTCGAGCATGACGCCGACGATTGTGTTGAAGGATGGGAAGCTGCGCTATGTGATCGGCTCGCCGGGAGGTTCGCGGATCATCACTACGGTGGCAAATATCCTGCTGAGCGCGCTGCCCGTGGATGAGGGTGGGGGCGGGCTGAATATTCAGCAGGCCGTGGATGCGCCGCGCTTCCACCATCAGTTTCTGCCGGACAAGGTCTACCTGGAAACAGGATTTGCGCCGGAGGTCTTGAGAGGCCTGAAGGCGATGGGCTACGACGTACAGGTGGCGGGGGCGTGGCCGGTGTGGTCGGATGGCGAGTGCATCGCGGTCAATCCGAAGACGGGTGAGTTGATGGGTGGGCACGACCATCGGAACCATTTTGGCAAGGCTGCGGGGTATTGAGGATCGGAATTATGGCGAAGAGGGGCTGATCCGGACGGTCGAAGCTGGCTCGCTTTGCATGGCAATGAGAAGATAGAGCGTTAAACGAAAAGGAACGAGAACCGGCACACGATGCTCAGAGCCATTTCCACGCATGTCTTCCTCAAGCAGCGGCTGCATCCTGGCCTGCTGGATAGTTTGAACAAAGCCGGGGCCCAGGCCATTGAGATTTTTGCGGCGCGGCAGCATTTTGACTACACCAGCCACACGCACGTGAAGGAAATTGCCGACTGGTTCGCGTCGAACCCGGTGGCCATCCACTCCATGCATGCGCCGTTGTTTGCGGATGAGGACATGGGACGCGGCGGCGGCCCGGCGGTGAACGTGGTGCATCCGGACAAGTCGCGCCGCATTGACGCGATGGATGAATGGAAGCGGGCGCTGGAGGTGGCCGAGCTGCTGCCGATGAAGTTCCTGGTGCTTCACCTGGGGGCGCGGGACGACGAGTGGAGTCCGCGGACTCTCGACCATGCCGTCACCGCGATTGAGCACATGCGGGTGTTCGGCAAGCCGCTCGGCGTGAACCTGCTCCTTGAGAATATCCAGAACGAAGTGACCAAGGCAGAGCACCTGCTGGAGGTGGTGCGCGTGGGCCACTTCAAGGACGTGGGAGTGTGCTTCGACATCGGCCATGCGCATTTTGGTGAGGGCGTGGAATCGACACTGGCGCAGTTGAAGCCGCTGATCGGCTCGACGCACCTGCACGATAACCATGGCGAGAAGGATGAGCATCTGTGGCCGGGCGAAGGCACGATTGGGTGGGAGCCGGCGATGGAGGAGTTGAAGACGGCGCCTCGCAGTCCGGCGGCGCTGCTTGAGATCCACTACACACTGGGCGAGACGGCGGAGCACGTGGTGACGCGCGCGGCCGAGACATGGAAGCAGTTGGGACTGTAGGAAATGACAGAAGTGAATACCGAAGCAGAGGCAGTGAAGAAGACGGCTCCCGTGGCAACCATCGCCACACTGGGCAGACACGAAGGCGAGAGTGTGACGCTGCATGCGTGGCTGTATAACGCACGCGCGAGCGGCAAGCTGTTGTTTCCGATTTTTCGCGATGGGTCGGGGACGATCCAGGGGATCGTGCCGAAGGCAGCGGTGAGCGAGCAGGTCTTCGACACCATCAAGAAGCTGACCCAGGAATCCAGCGTGATTGTGACCGGCAAGGTGCGCGCCGATGCGCGGGCGCCTGGCGGCTTCGAGCTGGACGTCGAAGATATTGAAGTGCTGCAGCGCGTGCCGGAAGAGACGCCATTTCCGATTTCGCTGAAAGAGCATGGCACGGATTTTCTGATGGAGCATCGCCATCTGTGGATCCGCACGCCGCGGCAGTCGGCCATCCTGCGGATTCGCGCCGAGATTATCAAGGCAGCGCGGGATTATCTCGATGAGAACGGCTTCACGCTCACAGATCCGCCGATCCTGACTCCGGCTGCGTGTGAAGGTACCAGTACGCTGTTCCCGGTTGAGTATTTTGGCGAGGAAGCGTACCTGACGCAGAGCGGCCAGTTGTATATCGAGAGCACGGCGCTGGCACTGGGCAAGGTGTACAGCTTCGGGCCGACGTTCCGTGCGGAGAAGTCGAAGACGCGTCGCCACCTGACAGAGTTCTGGATGGTGGAGCCGGAGATGGCGTTTGCCGATCTGGACGACCTGATGACGCTGGCGGAAAACTTCATCAGTTTCATCGTGGGACGCGTGCTGGAGAAGCGGGCTGCCGATCTGAAGGTGATTGAGCGCGATGTGACGAAGCTGCAGACGATCCAGGCGCCCTTCCCGAAGATGAGCTACGACGAGGCCGTCGCCATGCTCCACGAGGCGCATGCGATGGGGCTGATCGAAAATAAGTTTGAGTATGGCGATGATTTCGGCTCGCCCGATGAGACATATATCTCGTCGCAGTTTGATCGGCCAGTGATGGTGCATCGCTATCCGGCGAATGTGAAGGCTTTCTACATGGAGCCCGATCCGAAGGATCCGAAGTTTGCGTTGTGTGTGGATGTGCTGGCGCCTGAAGGTTATGGCGAGATCATCGGCGGCTCGCAACGCATCTCGTCGTATGACTTGTTAAAGCAGCGGATTGAAGAGCACAAGCTGCCGCTGGACGCCTTTGGCTGGTACCTGGATCTGCGCAAGTATGGGTCGGTGCCGCATGCCGGATTCGGGATGGGCATCGAGCGGGCGGTGGCATGGATATGCGGGCTTGAGCATGTGCGCGAGACGATTCCATTTGCTCGTACGTTGAACCGGATGTACCCGTAATTTTTGATTTGCAGTTGTGCGAGAGCACCCCGTGTTTTCTTATGGATAATTTTGTAGAAGCAGCAGGGCTGCCTGCCCAGTCGCAGGCAGCCACAGTTTTACCCGGCCACAATCCTGGCCGGTTGAGCATGTCGAGCGGCGTGCAGTCGATGCCGACGCGTAACCTGCGTATCATCGGCGTTCCACTGGACCTCGGGCAGCTTCGGCGCGGTGTCGACATGGGTCCGTCGGCAGTGCGCGTCGCGGGCTTGCAGGCAAGGCTCGAGGCTCTCGGCCATTCGGTCGAAGATGCCGGGAACATATCTGTAGCCGTTGCTGAGACGAAATCAGTCGGCGAGGAGAATGCCCGCTATCTGCAGGAGATTCGCGACACCTGCTGCACGGCGGCAGACCTGGTCGTGAAAGCGCTCGAAGACGGCAAGACACCGCTGGTGCTGGGCGGAGATCATTCAGTTGCCGCGGGTACGGTATCGGGTGTGTCCGAGTTCTACCGCAGGCAGCACCAGAAGATCGGCGTGGTGTGGATTGATGCGCATTCCGACATCAATACTCCGCAGACTTCGCCAAGCGGCAATGTGCATGGTATGCCGCTGGCCGCGCTACTCGGATTGGAGCCGCAGTTGCTGGCCAATATCTATGGCTATTCGCCCAAGGTGGATCCGGCAAACACGATCCTGATTGGCATCCGCGATGTGGATCCTACGGAGAGCGAAAACATCCGGAAGGCCGGCGTGAAGCATGTGTACACCATGCGCGATATCGACGAGCGGGGCATGCGGACGGTGGTGGAAGAGGCGCTGGCTGCAGCGAAGCTGGGGACAGCCGGCTATCATGTCTCACTGGACATGGACTGGATCGACCCGGAAGATGCGCCTGGTGTCGGCACGCCGGTGCGCGGCGGCGCGACGTATCGCGAGGCTCACCTGGCGATGGAGATCATTGCTGACCACGGTCATATGCTGAGCTTCGAAGTGGTGGAAGTGAACCCGGTGATCGATGAGAAGAACCGCACGGCTGATCTGGCAGTCGAACTGATCTGCTCTGCGTTCGGCAAGAAGATTCTGTAGCTAAAACGAAGTTTCGACCATCGCTGCGGACTGCGGCTACAATCAAAGCGTGCGTCGCTTCCTGATCCTGCTGCAATTGCTGCTGCTGAACCTGCCGACCTTCGCGGCCGTGGCGGTGGTGCATGCGGACCGCAGCGATAGTCTGCCGATGTGCTGTCGCAGGAATGGTGTTCACCATTGCGGCATGACTGTGGAAGTTGCGCAGGGAAAGATCGCGGTTTCAGCGATTCCACAGCAGTGTCCTTACTGTCCTTCGGCTGTTCGATCAACGCACCATGCTTCCACAGCATTGACAACGCAGGCTGCGATCTTCGCGCAGGTGGTGAGTCATCCATCGTGTGTGGCGCAGACGCTCGCGCTGCAGCGGATCCATCGCGATCGCTCTCGGCAAAAACGCGGACCACCCACTCTCGCCTAAAAACGTCGGTTTAAATACTCCTGCGCCTGAAGCGCTGAGTTTCGTTTACCCATGCTGCGATGCAAGCGCATGGAAGCCGCGTCATCGTTCTGGATGGCGAGAGACTGGTCGATCGTGATCCGAAAAGTCAGGTTTTGTTCGTTCCTTTTGTACATGATGTCGTGCGTCGCTACCATGCACGCCACTGTCTTTGGTGAGGTGCAGGGCATTGTGCATGATGTGCAGCATCGTCCAATCCGCGGCGCGCAGGTGACGCTGAAGAGTGTGACTTCCGCACAGGTGCAGGTGGTCAAGACCGACCAGGATGGCAGCTTTCGCGTGTTGGCTGTGCCGCTTGGCAACTACACGGTCACGGTGACCATGGATGGATTCGAGTCGATGGACCAGCAACTAACGCTCGCCTCCAACACGTCGCCGATCCTGCATTTTGAATTGATTGTCGGCACGGTCCAGCAGACGGTGGCGGTCAGTGGTGCGCTGAACACTGCGAATGTGGACTCGGTGACGCCGACGACACTGATAAGTCGCGAGACGATTGCGGAGACGCCGGGTGCGGACCGCAGCGACTCACTCGCAATGATCACGGACTATGTGCCGGGCGCTTACATGACGCATGACATGCTGCATATGCGCGGCGGCCACCAGGTGAGCTGGCTCATTGATGGCGTGGAGATTCCGAATACAAACATCGCGAGCAATCTCGGGCCGCAGATCGATCCGAAGGACATTGACTATGTGGAGACACAGCGCGGGAGCTACAACGCGGATGTGGGTGACCGCACGTATGGTGTCTTCAACGTGGTGCCGCGGTCCGGTTTCGAGCGCAATCGCGAAGGCGCCTTCTCATCGACGCTGGGCAGCTTCTTCCAGACCGACAATCAGTTGAGCCTCGGCGATCATTCGGAGAAGCGCGCGTACTATGTGAGTCTCAATGGCAATCGCAGTGACTATGGGCTATCGCCGCCGACCAGCGTGGTGGTGCATGACGCGGCAAACGGTTACGGCGGATTTGCTTCGCTGACAGACAATCATTCACCGAAGGATCAGCTGCGGCTGGTGATGCAGCTGCGCTCGGATTATTTCCAGATACCGTATGATCCGGATCCAGGCAGCTATGGCAACCAGCTTTATCCGTCGGCGGGACTGCGGGACTCGCAGCAGGAGACGGACGGCCTGGCGGCCTTTACGTATGCACATACGCTGAACAAGGACACGCTGGTGGAGGTGTCGCCCTTCTACCACTACAACAGTGCCACCTACACGCCGAGTCTTATGGATCAGCCTGTGGCGACAACGTCAGACCGAACGTCGAATTACGCCGGTGCGCAGGCGAATTTCACCACCAACATCGCACGCAATACCATCCAGGCGGGACTGTACAGCTGGGGGCAGCATGACAGCTATGTGTTCGGCGCCGTGTTTAACGATGGCAGCGGGTCCAACTTCCGTACGCCTGACAATGCGGCGGGTGGGCTCGTCGAGGAATATGTCTCGGACAACTTCAAGGCGACGCCGTGGCTCACCCTGATCGGCGGTTTGCGGGAATCACATTTTCAATCGAGCTTTTCGGAAGACTATACAGCGCCGCGTGCGGGTCTTGCCGTGGAGGTTCCGAAGCTGCACTGGGTCTTTCGCGGGTTCTATGGCCGCTTCTATCAGCCTCCTCCATTACTGACGGCGGCTGGGCCGATCGTGCAATATGCGCAAGTCAACAACACGAGCTTTCAACCGCTACATGGCGAGCGCGATGAAGAGCACCAGTTCGGTGTGCAGATTCCATTACGAGGCTGGCTGCTGGATGCCGATACCTTCAAGACGCGCATCAACAACTTCCTCGATCATTCGAATGTGGGGGAGTCGAGTATCTACTACCCCGTGAGCGTGGATGGGGCATTGGTGCGGGCCTGGGAGCTGACACTGCGTTCGCCGCGTTTGTGGAACCGGGCGCAGGCACACCTGGCCTACTCCAACCAGATCGCGGAGCAGCGGGGCGCGATCACGGGTGGGTTGATATGTGCGCCGGTGACATCGCCGGAGTGTGATGTGACGCCTGGATATACGCCGGTCGATCATGACCAGCGAAACACGCTGAACGTGGGTGCGACGACAGAGTTGCCGTGGCGTGGTTATGCGTCGACGAATGTGTACTACGGATCAGGATTCACGAACGGGTTCACCGATGCGCCGTCGCCGTACACGGGTGCGTACCTGCCACAGCACACGACGTTTGACCTGGCGGTGGGAAAGAAGTTCGGGGAAGCGACAAGCTTTTCCGTGCAGGCGCTCAATGTGGCGAATCGCCGGGTGCTGCTGGATAACAGCCTGACGTTCGGCGGCTTCCACTACAACGACCCGCGCGTGATTTACGCGCAGGTCAAGTTCCGCTTCCACTACTGAACACTAGTGAGCCATGACGGGCACGTAAACGTCGGTGGTCTCCCACTTCACGTGCAGTTCAGTGCTGTCGCCCTTGATGTTCTCGAAGCTGATGCTCATCGTTTCCTGCGGACTGGAGAGAGTCTTCTTCTGCATGTCGACGCGGGCGAGGTCCTGCGACTGGTCATACTTGGTGCCCCACTGACCAGTCTGCTTGTTGATGATGAGCTTCCAGGTGTTCTCGGACGGCAACGTGTACAGGGTGTAGGAGCCGGCCGGAACCATGGCTGAACCGATCATGAGGTTGGTCGCGGTCTTGAAGGACGTCGCAGGATTCGCGCCGGTACGCCAGACCTTGCCATAGGGAACGACGCCGCCCATGATCTTGCGGCCGCGCATCTTTGGCGTGTTGTAGTGGATGGTCACGGCCTTACCGTTCAGCGTGACAGAGGCGTCGGCGGGTGGGCTGGGCATGGTCTGCGGATTGGTGTCCATGCCGCTGCCGGCTTGCGGTGCTGCGAAGGTGATGATGGGCGCGGCCATGACTGCCAGGCCAAGGATTGCTGTGAACACTGCGGCTTTGCTACGACACGAACCAATCTTCATCTTGAGTTCTCCTGGGCAGCGCGAGGCTGTCGACGATGCCCAGACAAGTGTCTGCATCGCGGGAGCTTCTGTCAAAGCTGGTGTGCGTGGGATAGTCGAGTTACTTCCTGGTTTCCTGAGCAGCCAGGTCTGCGTGCGGAAAGCTATAGTGGTCGCAGTGTTCCGGTAAGCGAAAAATAATGGCGAAGAAAAAGCTGCGCATCGGTATCTTGTTTGGCGGCAGAAGCGGCGAGCATGAAGTCTCGCTGCTTTCGGCTGCTTCTGTGTTGAAGGCGATCGATAAGAAAAAGTATGACGTGGTGCCGATCGGCATCACCAAAGAAGGCCAGTGGGTGATGGCTGCGGATGCCGAGCGGCTGCTGGCCGGCGACACTGCGCAGGAAAAGGTACTGGAGCAGGTCATCGCGCAAGGGGCGGCTGTGCTGGTTCCGCCGGTGCCTTCGAGCGGGATGCTGCCTGCGGGAGAGGCGGGTCTCGGGAAGCATCAGCAGGGTGCTGGCGTTACGGCAGTGGATGCGATCTTTCCCGTGATGCACGGAACGTTTGGTGAAGACGGCACAATCCAGGGGCTGCTGGAGCTGGCGGACATGGCGTATGTCGGGTCAGGCGTGCTGGGATCGGCAGCGGGCATGGACAAGGATGTGATGAAGCGGCTATTCGCCTCTGCCGGACTGCCGATCGTGAAGCACCTGACGTTCCTTCGCAACGACTGGAAGGCAAGTCCACGGAAAGCCGTGACGGCCATTGAAGCGTCACTGAAGTATCCTCTGTTCGTGAAGCCGGCAAATCTCGGATCATCGGTCGGCATTTCGAAGGTGCATGATCGGAAAGAACTGGCGCCCGCAATGGACCTGGCTGCCAGCTTCGACCGCAAGATCGTCGTGGAGCAGGGCGTGGGCGGCGGACGGAAGACGACGGGCAAGGCGCGAGAGCTGGAAGTGGCGGTACTAGGCAACGATTCGCCGGAGGCGTCCGTGGTCGGCGAGATTGTGCCGGGCAAGGAGTTCTACGACTACGAGGCAAAATACCTGAGCGACGGATCCATCCCGATTATTCCTGCGAAGCTGACGAAGCAGCGATCGAAGCAGGTGCGGGAGATGGCCATTGCGGCTTTCAAATCCTGCGATTGCGCGGGACTGGCGCGCGTGGACTTTCTGCTCGAGCCGAATTCGCCTTCGGGAAAGCCGGGCAAGCTGTACCTGAACGAAATCAATACGCTGCCAGGATTTACCAGTATCAGTATGTATCCCAAGTTATGGGAGGCTTCAGGGTTGAAGTATGCCGACCTGATTGACCGGCTGATTACGCTGGCTATTGAACGCCGGATTGAGCGGGATGCCACCAGCTTCAGCCGGGTCTGATCGCCGAGGGAACCTGCAGCATGGTCCCGGTGTCTAAGTAAATGTAGGACTGGCACAAACGCGGGTATGCATAGACACCGGGTTCTGGAAGCCGGTAGCATCCACTCATCATGACTCTGCTCGACGCACCTGTATACAACGCGGCTCGCGCGAAGAAGCGCAATATTATCCTGATTGTCGCTGGCGTTCTCGTCGCGGTAATTGCCGGTCTCACGTGGTGGTTCTGGGACTGGCCGCAGGAGCGGAAAATCGATCACTTCTTCGCTGCGGTCGAGAGCGGTGATTTTCCGAAAGCCTTCGGGTTGTGGAATAACGATCCGAAATGGCAGGAGCATACGGATAAGTACAAGACCTATCCGTATGGAAAGTTCCTGGTCGACTGGAGCCAGTCGAGCGATTACGGCGTGATCAAGAGCCACCAGATCGTGATCCACAAGAGCACCGGCTCGGGCGTCATCATCGGCGTGGATGTAAATGGCCGGAAGACGCCGATGTTTCTGTGGGTGGAGCGTAAGGCCGGCACGATCGGCTTCTCTCCGTTCGAGCTGACCTACGGGCAGTAGACACGCAATCTGGCGGGTGGCGAGTGGTAAGATTCAGGCAAAGCTCAACCGTAGTGGCCTTTGCGTTTAAGGCTCATCGCTGAGTTATCGTTCGGTCCGGCGGGATTCTTGTAGACGTGATCAAGAGAAAAGTCGTGGTGACCGGGGCTGCAGGACTGGTCGGGCAAAACCTGATTCCGCGACTGACGGCGAAGGGCTTCTCTGAAATTGTTGCGATCGACAAGCATGCGTCGAACACGGCAATCCTGAAGCGCTACCATCCCACCCTCAGGGTGCTGCAGGAAGACCTGGCGGAGCCGGGAAGCTGGCAGCAGGAGCTCGCCGGATGCGATGCGCTGGTGATTGGACAGGCGCAGATTGGCGGCATCGTTCCCGCGGAGTTTGTGCGCAATAACATTAAGGCGACGGAGAGAATCCTCGCTGCGGCGGTCGAGAACCGGGTGCCGTATCTCGTCGGAATTTCGTCGTCGGTCGTAAATTCGATGGCTGTTGATCACTACACTGAAACGAAGAAGGCACAGGAGAAGCTGTTCGATGCCTGCCCGCTCAAGCACGTGGTGCTTCGGCCGACGCTGATGTTTGGCTGGTTTGATCGCAAGCATGTCGGATGGCTGGCTCGGTTCATGCAGAAGACGCCAGTGTTCCCAATTCCAGGCTCCGGCAAGTATCTGCGACAGCCGCTGTTCGCTTCTGACTTCTGCGACGTTGTTGCTTCATCCATCGAACAGGAGATCACCGGCAGTTACGACATCACCGGACAGGAGCGGATCGACTACATCGATCTTATTCGCGAGGTGAAGAAGGCCACCGGAGCGAAGGCGCGTATTCAGAAAATTCCCTATGGGTTGTTTCGCCTGCTGTTGCAGGTGAATGCGATGTTCGACAAAAATCCCGCCTTCACCGTCAAGCAGTTGCAGGCGCTGGTGACTCCCGATGTGTTCGATGTGATTGACTGGCCCGGTATCTTTGCAGTTCGGGCAACACCATTGGCCGAGGCGCTGAATATGACATTCAGGGATCCTGTGTATTCCCGGATTGCGCTGGACTTCTGATGCTGCGGATGAATAAGGAGCCTTTATTTCCAAGGTAATCATCATCGGTTCGGGAGCAATGGGTCTCGCTGCGGCTTACCATGCGCTTAAGGCGGGCCACCGGGTAGAGGTGTTAGAGGCTGCTCCCGAAGCTGGCGGGATGGCCGCGCATTTCAATCTCGACGGCTTGTCGATCGAGCGCTTCTACCATTTTGTCTGTAAGACTGATCGCGACACTTTCGCATTGATGGAAGAGCTCGGCATTCTTCAGAGGATGCGCTGGCGTAGGACCTCCATGGGATTGTTCACAAGGGGACGCTTGCGGACCTGGGGAAATCCGCTGGCGCTGCTGAGTTTTTCAGAGATCAGCGTGCTTTCAAGATTGCGATACGCCTTATTTGCCTACGTTTCGGTGAGACGAGAGCGTTGGGATGCGATCGAGACGGAGTCGGCCCGGTCGTGGATTACGCGTTGGTGTGGTCAGGAAGTGTATGACCGTTTGTGGAAGCCGCTCTTCCATCTGAAGTTTTACGATCTTGCCGATAGTGTTTCCGCGGCGTGGATCTGGACGCGCATTCGGCGGATCGGCAGATCGCGTGCCTCGATGATGCAGGAGGAACTTGGCTACATCGAGGGTGGCAGCCAGACACTGGTCGATGCGCTGTGTGCGGCGATCGCTCAGGCGGGCGGCGCTATACGTCTGGATTGCGGAGCAGTGCAGGTCACTACGAAAGAAGGCCGCGCAACGGGTGTGCAGGCAGTCAATGGATTTCATCCGGCAGATGCGGTGATCTGCACTGTACCGACGCCGCTGGTGGCGAAACTTGTGCCGGATCTGCCGGAGTCGTGGAAAGCCAGGTATGACGCGATTCTGAATACTGGTGTGTGTTGCCTGGTGTTCAAACTGAAGCAGTCAGTATCTCCGCATTTCTGGGTCAATGTGAGCGAACCGGACATGGAGATACCGGGCATCATCGAGTTCTCCAACCTGCGTGCAGTAGGCGATGCGAGCGTAGTCTACGTTCCGTATTACATGCCAACCGATCATCCGAAGTTTATGGGATCGGAAGAGGCGTTGCTGAACGAGGCTTTCGGCTATCTGCAACGCATCAATCCTGCGCTGCGTCGCGAGGATATCCTGGCGACCCACGTAGCTCGTCTGCGCTACGCACAGCCAATCTGCGAACCAGGTTTTGCTGCGATGCTGCCTCCGGTAGAGACGCCAATCAAGGGACTACAGATTGCGGATACATGCTTTTACTATCCTGAGGATCGCGGCATCTCGGAGAGCGTGCGATTCGGAAAAGAAATGGCTGCGCGTATCACAGCCGGCTGACTCATTCATACTGCGGCGGCTGGTAGATGCCTGCATCTGAGGACTGTTGTAACAATCGCCTGTCTTTTTCATTTTCCTGCGTGGTTCGTTTCACGAAGTGAGAGTTGTCGATAAAGAGAGGGCCATTGGTGGAATGGTTCTGATCCCGATGCTCATACAGTGACATGCCTTCGATCAGCATCGATCGGCGCGCCTGAAAGTAGCGGTAGCCTGAGGCGTCCAGGAGAAGGGAGAAGAGGATTGCGCTGGTGCAGCCGGCAAGATAGCCAGCGTTACGCAGCAGAGGTCTGCGGCTGTGCTGCAGATATTTTTCTGCGACGACAAACCAGGCCAGGACCAGGAGCAGACTGCAATAGACCCGGTATCGATAAGCGAGGCTCTGTTTCGCTCCGAGGTCAGAACGGAAGCAGGCGACGCCCACGCCAGTCAGCAGGATGAAGATTACTGCAGCTACTACGGCCGGGTTGCCGCTCAGGTGTCCGCGCCTCGATTCCCATGCGAAGAAGAGGATCAGGATCGAACCGAGTACCAGGCTGCCGGCGAAGGCTGGAACGGGGCTGATGGAGCGTACGAACGAGCCGAGCGATCCGAGGAATGACAAGAGATACAGCAGATCAATGTGCAGGATTGTCGCAGCGATGTTGTGCCCCTTGTTGCTCTGCGACGCCATGGAATTGTAGTGGTAAGCGTAGAGCAGCAGCATGCCGATAGACACAGCGAACCAAGCAATTAAATCCCGGATGCGCCTGGCATCCAGGAGCATCAGAACTCCGACAATGACGGTTATGAATCCATTCGCGGATGCCGCGATGGCGAGGATAAGGAAGATCAGAGAAGCGAAGAAGGCCCGGGCGTTGTTGCGCGTAAGAAGCAGGAAACAGCTGAATGAGAAGGTGAGGATGTACAGGTTCTGGATCGTGGGTGCAGCCCAGTTCAATGTCTCCGCGTACGAAAGCTGGAAGAGCAGCCAACTCGCAGGAATGAAGAGACTGATCCGATATCCCATGTCGCTGAGATTGGGAAGGAACATCTCCCAGAGCACGATCGCGAGCAGAAGAATGGAGATGTCTCCGATGACATCAAGGACCGGAAAGCTGACGCGCTGGAACAGGCTCCATTGGATTGTGAACAGGACGTTTTCAAGGATCAGCTTGTACTCATTGTGCTGTGCGGTAAAGGCATAGATCACGCGGGCAACAGGCGAAGGCGTAGCGCGCTGGTGCAGCATGAAGTGCAGGATGTCGTAGTCATCTTCAAAGGGCAGATTGACGATCATCCGGAAGACCACGGCGTAGAAGAACAGCGCAGGCAGGAGTGCGACGCTCAGTGCGGCAAGCGAAGCCAACGTGACACGGCGGACTGGCTGCTGAGACATGCTGGAATTAGAGCATGGCACTAAGCAGAGACCTGTCTGCTTGGCACTGGTCCTGCTTGACGAAAACCAGGAAGAACGGAGATCGGATAGATTACGCA
>CAZZUX010000044.1:0-27868 GCA_964657395.1 uncultured Ktedonobacteraceae bacterium | reverse complement strand
GGCATGTTTCTCCATGTACTCGCTCATGTCGATGCGTACCATCGCCTGCTCGTCGTCGAACAAGAATTCGGCGAGCGCACGAGCCGTCTCGGTCTTGCCGACGCCTGTCGGTCCGAGGAAGATGAAGCTGCCGATCGGTCTCTTCGGATCGCTCAGCCCGGCGCGCGAACGACGGATCGCATTTGCAACCGCCGTCAGTGCTTCATTCTGGCCGATCACGCGTTCCTTCAAGCGCGACTCCATCTGCACCAGCTTTTTCACATCGCCCTCAAGCATCTTGGATACGGGAATCCCCGTCCACTTGCTCACGATCGAGGCAATGTCTTCCTCGTCTACCTCTTCCTTCAGCATGCGCTTGCCATGCTCATCAGGCCCATTTCCATCTGACGATCCGCCGGCATCCTGCATAGCGTTCAACCTGCGCAGCTCGTCTTCCAGCTTCGGCAGTTCACCATACTGGATCGCAGCCGACCGCTCCAGATTGCCGCGACGCGTCTGCTCTTCTGCCTCAAAGCGCAGTGCCTCGATCTTCTTCTTCACCTCGCTCAAACGCGTAATCGAGTCGCGCTCCTTCTGCCACCGTGCGCGCAGTCCCGTGCTTTTCTCCTTCAACGCCGCCAGCTCGCGCTCCACCGTCTCACGACGCTCTGTACTGTGCGGGTCCGTCTCACGCTTCAGCGCAGCCCGCTCAATCTCCAGCGACGTGGCCTCACGATCGAGCAGGTCAATCTCTTCCGGCACGGAACTGATCTGGATCGCCAGCGACGCAGCCGCCTCATCGACCAGGTCAATTGCCTTGTCCGGCAGAAAGCGGTCCGAGATATATCGATGTGAAAGCGTAGCCGCCGCTACAATCGCCGAGTCCTTAATCCGCACCTTGTGATGCGCCTCGTAACGCTCCTTCAACCCGCGCAGAATGGCGATCGTGTCTTCGACATTCGGCTCGCCGACAAACACAATCTGGAAGCGACGTTCCAGCGCAGTGTCCTTCTCAATGTATTTGCGATATTCATTCAGCGTCGTCGCACCAATCGCGCGCAGTTCTCCACGCGCCAGCGCCGGCTTCAACATATTCGAAGCATCGATCGCGCCTTCTGCCGCGCCCGCGCCCACCAGCGTATGCAACTCGTCGATGAACAGGATGATCTTTCCCTGCGCATCCTCAATCTCTTTCAACACTGCCTTCAGGCGGTCTTCAAACTCGCCGCGATACTTCGCGCCTGCCAGCATCGATCCCAGGTCGAGTGAAATCACGCGCTTGTCACGCAGTGTTTCCGGCACATCGCCTGAGACAATCCTTCGTGCCAGTCCTTCCACAATTGCGGTCTTGCCCACGCCTGGCTCGCCAATCAGCACCGGATTATTCTTCGTCCGCCGTGACAGCACCTGGATCACGCGACGAATCTCTTCATCCCGTCCAATCACCGGATCCAGCTTGCCCTTTCGCGCCAGTTCCGTCAGGTCCTTGGCATACTTCTCGAGCGACTGGTACTTCGCTTCAGGATTCTGATCGGTCACTCGCTGTGTTCCGCGCACACCCTGCAGCGCCTTCAAAATGGCATCGTGCGTCGCACCATAAGAGGCCAGCAACAATTGCGCACCATCATTCTTCTGCACGGCCAGCGCCAGCAGCAGATGCTCGGTCGAGACGTACTCGTCCTTGAAATTCTCGGCTTCCTTGAAAGCCTGTTCCATCACCTTGGACAAGACCGCCGACATGGCCGGCTGGGCATTCGAGCCGCTCACCTTCGGCAGCTTGCTCACTGCGTCCTGCGCCTTCATCCGCACCTGCGCAGCAGGCACTTCCGCACGCTCCAGCAGCGGAATCAGGATGCCTTCCTTGTCCTGCAGCAATGCCGACAGCAGGTGCAGCGGCAGCACCTCTGGATTGCCATTCTCCAGCGCCAGCGAACTTGCCGCCTGCACGGCTTCCTGCGACTTCACCGTAAATTTGTCCCACCGAATCGCCATTACCAACCACCTGTCTCTTTCTCTTCTTATCTTCTACCTGTCACTGCCAGCTGCTCCTGCTCATACAAAAATGGCGGCGCTGCTTATATAAGCCGCGCCGCCTGCGTCGATGCATTGACTCGAGTCAGCAGCTTAGACAGCCGCAAGCTCCCGATCCCCGGCGGGCGCATTCATCTGTGGCTGCCCCACTGCTGCTGAGGACCTGCTCGTACTACCGTCCAGTGGCTTTGCCGCACCGCTGTTGATGTTTACCTTGATCTGCTTCGGCTTGGCTTCTGCCTTCTTGGTGAGCTCAAGCCGCAATACTCCGGCGTCGTAGGTGGCGTGAATGCTTTCCGTATCCACTGTCGCCGGCAGCGAGAAGCTGCGATAGAAGGTCCCGAACCGCCGCTCTATGCGATGGAAGTTCTCCGCCTTCTGCTCGTTCTCGAACTTGCGTTCGCCCCTCACACTCAGCGTGTTTTTTTCAACCTGGATATCCAGATCTTCCTGCTTCACGCCGGGAATCTCCAGGTTTAGAACGACCTTGTTCGCGTCCTCGTAGACGTCTACAGGCGGCGCGAAACTTGCGGCAGTCACATCTTGAGAATTGCTGCGGTCGTAATCCTGAATCAGCGAACTCAAGCGGTTCTGCATGGAAGCTACTTCACGAAACGGATCCCAATAGGAAATTGCCATGACCAACTCTCCTTATCAGAAGAAATTCTGTGGCCTTGGTAGAGGGTTCTTACCTGCCACACCTGCTTAGACGCAAGTATAGCGCAAAAGATGCATAAAACATGAGTGTGTTTATGTCAGATTCCTTCTGATTCGTGGATGCATGTTCTATTCGATAAATAAATCATTTGCCATCAATGACTTGCCCGCTTCTTGGTAAACCATGGCGAAGGAAAACAGGCATAAAAAAGGCGGACTCGATCGTCCGCCCTACACTTTGGTTCTCGATTGTTCCACGTGGAACAATTTGGATTGTCTTGGCTCGACGGACGCGAATCCGATGGATATCGGCCCTCAGCGGAAAGCGCTTTACGTGTCAGCTAGACGCCGATGCCATAGTCTGCGGGAAAATCATCGTTGCTGGCATGTGCAAAGAACTGCGTTGGATTACGGTGGCTGAACTTATAACGTATGCGAAGTTCCCGTCCTACCAGCACGCCAAGGGCGGCAATTCCGACCGCGACAGAGGCCCAGCTGGCAGTCTTCAAAACGGTACGGTTCTTACGAAAAGGCAACAGGTTACCCACAGCAGGCTTCCTCGACAAACCAAGATAACGACAGACCTTAGCGTACGTCATGGGGTCATGATAACCCACTTGCAACCTCGTACTGCGCCGTTACTCACGGGCCATCCACACACGACCAAAATGGAATTACCCCGGTGTCAGCTTTCCATAAGTGAACTTCGCATTTGCTTCAAAGGACGCGATCTTCTGGAGCCATGCCACCTTCGTCTCTGGCGGCAGAAAACTGGCCTCGAAAGAGTTGGCTGCCAGTTCGCGAAGGTGCTCCCAGGTAAACTCAAATTGCTCATGTGCCAGCGTGTACTCGCCTTCAAGGTCGCTCCCAAACAGTGCAGGATCGTCGGAATTCAGGGTCACCATCAGTCCAGCATCGAAATAGCGCTTTACCGGATGGACTTCTAACCCACTGCACGACGCCGTCCTGACGTTGGAAGTCATGCAGAGTTCCACCGGCACCTGGCGCTCAGCTAATACCTCCATCAATTCCGCATCGAACTGCGCTGTCAGCCCATGGCCGATCCGTTCCGCGCCGATGTTGAGCGCTGCCCAGATACTTTCCGGCCCTGCAGTCTCTCCCGCGTGCGCCGTGAGCCGTAATCCGGCCGCCGCGGCCTCTGCGTACAACTCTTTGAACGGCTCCGCCCCGGTGCGCCGCTCATCTCCGCCGATGCCAATTCCGATTAAAGAAGGATGCAGACTGCGCAGGTCTGCAGCCTTACGGAACACCCGCGCCGCTTCTTCGACCCCGAAATGCCGGACTGCATCGAAGATCCAGTACAGGGTGATGCCAAACTCCTGCTCGGCGCGAAGACGGCCCCGCTCCATTCCGGCGAAAATCTGGTCAATCAGCAGGAGATTGGTTTCTGCCTCTGCTTTCCGCCAGTAGTAGATGACACCGATCGAGACGTACACCTCAGCGTGCACAATCCCCTGCGCAGCCAGTTGCTTCGCCATGCGATAGGCGATCAACTCGTAATCGGCTGGCGTCTTCAAGCGGCCTGTGATGGCCTTAAAGGCTTCTAGGAAGCCGGTGAAATCGGTATACCGGTACATCTCTCTCGCCTGCTCCAGGGTAAGTACCGGAGCCGGCACTTCCTCGGGCGTTGCCAGCAACTCACCGGCATGCCGCTCGCTTAGCTCCACCAGGGTCTCAGGCGTGACCGTCCCTTCAAGATGAAGGTGAAGCTCTGCTTTGGGCAGCCGCCGCAGAAAGACGGAAAGGTCAAGCACGTCCTCGGGTTCCGCCTGCGTGCGCATTTCTTCAGTCTAGTGCAGTTACCCGGCTTCTGTACTTCTGGCTGCCAGGCAGCCGGGTCCTGGTGCTTGCGCCAGCTTGTCGATGCAGGCGGCCTGCAGGGGCGGGCTTTCACCCAATCCATTCGCAGCTACTTCGATCGTGAACACTGATCCAACGCTGACCTCACTTTCCGCGCTGATCGTCGCCCCTATCATTTCGCAGAACTTCTTGGTGATGGCCAGGCCCAGACCGGTGCCTCCGTGCCTGCGTGTGACAGAGGCATCCAGCTGTGAGAAGGCCTGGAAGAGGCGATGCATTTCGGCGGCCGGAATACCAATCCCGGTGTCACGCACCTGCCAGCGAATGACTTCAATACCGTTCGTAGTGGCAGGACTGACAGTCAGGCTGACCAAGCCTTCCTTCGTAAACTTGCAGGCATTGCTCAGCAGGTTGAGAAGGCACTGCTGAAACTTGACCGCATCCACCCACACCCGCCCGACTCCCGCTTCTACGGAAACGCTTACCTGGTTGCGATTACGACGAGCCAGCGGCTGCAATACCATTCGCACCTCATCCACGATGGCGGCGACCGGAACCCACTTCATCTCGACATCGCAGTAACCGGCCTCCACCTTCGACAGATCCAGGATGTCGTTGATCAGGCTGAGCAGCTTCCTGCCGGCTGCCTGGATATGGCGCAGATCCGGCACCATGCCGAACTGCCGATTGGCTTCCGCATCCTCTTCCAGCATCTCGCTGTAACCGATAACAGCGCTCAATGGTGTCCGCAATTCGTGACTCATATTGGCAAGGAAGGCGCTCTTCGAAGCGTTCGCTTCTTCGGCGACCTGCTTGGCCATCCATAATTCCTGCTCTGCCAGCCTGCGTTCCGCGATTTCGGTTTGCAGATCGTGGGTTCGCTCCTCGACCCGCGCTTCCAGTTCATTCTGTATGCGCTGCAGTTCGCGGTCGCGTTGATGGATCTGTTCCATCATCCGGTTGAACTGGAAGACGAGGACGCCCATCTCGTCCTCTGACCACTGGATCGCCCGGATCGCATAATCTCCCTCGTCGGAAACCTGTCCCGCCACCTGGGTCAGATACAAAATTGGATTGGAGATGAGTCGTTGCAGTCGGGTGGAAAGGGCGTAGATCAAGGACAGGGTTAAGGAGAAAGCCAGCAGGCCGAACCCGGCATCCCGCAACATGCGCTGGTACATCTTGGCGAGACTGATGCGGAAGGACAGGTAACCCGCCGCCGCGACCCGCGTCACCGACAGGTCGGGTCTGCCGTCCATTGGATACATCACGACAAGCTCACGCAGCGTGAAGTGGAAGCTACGCGGACCCGGAGGTCCAAAGCATGTCACAGGCGCATGGGTCGCGCTGTAGCTGGCACGTACGATCCCCGCCTGGTCATACAGGCAGCTGCCGCTGATACGAGGCTCGGCAGCCAGCACGGCAAGCAGGCCGGCTTGTACCCGGATCGCAGCGGAATTGTGTCCATGGCTTGGAGGCATGGCGGCAGCGGCCGTCCCTGCCAGCATCTGCGCAATGATCGTGATCTCACGCTCCAGGTCTTCCTTGTAGCTCGCAGACTCGTACATCCAGGATGCGAAAAAAGCCAGTCCCACGGCCAGCGCTGCTACCGAGGAAAACAGGAAGATCAGTTTGTGTCCGATCGAGCGGCGGCTGAATCCCTGCATAAGGTCGCTCAATCCTTTTTCCTGGAAGTGCAATGCCGAATCTGACTCCTGCTGCTAAGAACTGCCAGACGCAGGCGACTAGTTGAATGCCGCTTGCCGATGATTCCAGTTGTCCCATGCCGCGAATCGCCTGGAGACCAAGGTGCCGCAGTCATCTAGAGCTTCGCTGCTGCCTTCATTGAATGGCCCATGCAGTAGTTGCTCGACCTGCTTTGCCTCAACTGGTCGTGAAAAATAAAAACCCTGTGCATACCTGCATCCCAGCTTTTGCAGCTCAGCCAACTGCTGCGTGCCTTCCACACCTTCGGCAATCACTTCGAGGTGCAGATTTGTGGCCATGGTCAGGATCATCCGCACCATCTCTTCCGCGGCATCGTGTTCCCCACCAAGCGCAAGGATGAAGCATCGGTCGATCTTCAGCGTGTCGAAGGGCAGTTCACCCAGATAACGCAGACTGGAATATCCCGTCCCGAAATCATCGATCTTCAATCCGACACCCAGGTCTTTCAGCGCAAGCAAAACCTTCCTCGCCTCCTCGAAGTTCCCCAGCAGCATGCTTTCTGTCAATTCCAGGTGGAGACTTCCCGGGGCGAGTCCTGCTTCAGCAAGGATCGAAGCGATGCCGTCAACTACGTCAGGCTCCTGGCATTGACGCACCGACAGGTTGACAGCCACATCCAGCCCCGGATATTCGGGAAAATTCTCCCGCCATGCAGCCAGCTGCCGGCAGGCCTTTCGCAATACCGTTTTTCCCAGATCCACGATCATGCCGGTACTTTCAGCAATCGGGATGAATTCACTGGGCGCGATGATGCCCCGCTCCGAATGGCGCCAGCGGGCGAGCGCCTCAAACCCGCAGATCACGCCATCTGCAATGCGGACACGGGGCTGGTAGAACACCACGATCTCATCATTGTGCAGAGCCCGTCGCAGGTCGTTTTCGAGCAGCACCTGCTTCCGTATTGCCGGCACCATCGATTGGTCATATCGCACCCATCGATCCCGCCCCTGGGACTTGGCGGTGCGCAATGCATCTGCTGCCTCCCGAAGCAGGACCTGCGAATCTATGTGCACTCTCTGACAGTTTTCATCGTGAATGGCAACGCCGAGGCTGGACACGCAGAGTACCTGCTGGCTGTCCACCAGGTAAGGGCGCCGTACTGCCCCCATCATCTGCTCCACCAGGTTCTCGATCGTGCGCGATCGAGCCTCCCTTGTCTCGGAATCCCCTTGCCAGTTCACCAGAACTGCGAAGTCGTCACTGTCTGTGCGTGCCAGGATCATGGTGGCCGCAGCATGCATTTTTTCAGACGCTGCACATACTTCGCGCAGACGCCTCCCCGTCTCGACCAGCACCTGGTCTCCTGCAGCATGCCCGAATGATTCGTTGACCGCCTTGAATCCATCGAGGTTCAGCAGCAGGATTGCAAATGGGGAAGCTGCGCCTGCTTTCGGTTCGCGATGCAGCCGTTCCATCCAGGTCGCACGATTCAAGAGTCCGGTCAGCGGATCCAGCATCGTGCGGTCGTGGATATCCAGCATCACTCCGGCCATGCGAAGAGGTTCTCCATCGGCATCCCGCTCCGACATCCCGCGGACAGACATCGATCGATACGAGCCATCGCGCATCCGCATCCGCTGTTCGCAGTCGAGTACCGAGGTCTTGCCAGTCAGGTGGCACTCAAGAGCTTCCTGAAAGGCGCTCCTGTCGTCAGCATGAATACGGTTCTTCCACTCGTTCGGTTCGCATCCGATACTCTCGTCCTCATAACCCAGCATCCACTTCCACTGCGGTGCGTAGTACACCACCCCGGTGCGGAAATCCCATTCCCACAACCCGCCCGGTGTGCTTTGAGATGCCAGCGACAATCTAGCTTCCCGATGCCGCAACTCCCGCGCTTCCTGTCTCCGCGCAAGCTGTGCGCGGATCCTTGCCAGCGCAGCTGGATAGTCCACTGGCTTGGTGATGTAGTCGTCGGCGCCGGCTTCAAGTGCTTCAGCAATTTTCGTCCCGCTGGTTTCCGCGGTGAGCATGATAATGGCAAGGTCTTCCGATCCGTCGCCCTGCCGCAGCCGCTTCAGCACTTCGAAGCCGCTCATCTCCGGCATCATGTGATCGAGAAGTAATAGATCGTACTGATTGCGCTCAAGCGCCTGGAATGCTGCCAGGCCGCTGCTCGCACTGCGTACGAGAAAGCCGCTGCGCTCCAGTCGACGCGAACACAGGTCGCGATTCCATTCCTCGTCATCGACAACCAGGATTCTAGCGGCTGGCACAGGTTGCCCATGCGTCCAACCGTCTATCCGGCCGCGCATCCCGAGGTACGATGATGCCAGGGCAGGACGCCTGCCGCCCATTCACCAGTTCCATCATCTTCTGTAACAGTCGCGGAAACACGACTGGCTTGGTCTCAAAATCGTTGCATCCGGCGTCCAGAGCAAGCTCTCGCTGGCCCGCCATGGCATGGGCTGTGAGGGCAATGACTGGCGTCGCTCGCGTCTCAACAGAGGATTTCAGTTGCCGGATGGCTTCCCATCCATCCACCTCGGGCATCCGCAAGTCCATCAGAACTACATCAGGATGCGACGTTTGCGCCAGCCGCAGTGCTTCGCGTCCGTCCGCAGCCAGCACGACCTCCCATCCATGTCGAATGAGACGGCGCGAAAGCATATCGCGATTCGCTTCGTTGTCTTCTACCAGCAGTACTCGATACAAGACGATCCACCTCAAGCGAAAATTCAACCTGCCGTTCACCAGCGGTGATCACCGCGGAGCGAGGTGGCTGACAGTCTGTGTATCGGCAAAGTGGCCGGACTGATCAAAACGATAGTGATGTTGGTGGTCACCTTCGCGGTTACCATCTGTGCGCAGTCACGCTCATGTTTACCGCAAGGCCAGCGACAGCCCTCACCCGTGGCGCAGGAAGTGGTCTGCCGAGCGGAGAGACAGTGCCATGATCGTCAGCGCGGGATTCGCCGGCTGCGCGCTCGGAAATACGGAGTGATCGTTGATCCAAAGATTGCCCAGGTCGTGCGCATGTCCCCAGCCGTCTATTACCGAGTCGCCCGGGTCGGTACCCATCCGGCAGGTTCCGATGGCATGCGCCGTGCGATTGAAGCTCCACAGGTCGTGTCCACCTGCTGCTTCCCAAATCTGACGCATCAGCTTTTCGGCATGGGAAGCCATGCGAACCTCATTCTCACCCGCCGTGAAGTAGATGTGAGGCTTGGGGAGGCCGCGTCCATCCACTTCGTCCGACAGCTTAAGAAAGTTGTTCTCACTGGGGAGGCATTCGCCATTGATGCCCATACCGGCCACCCGGCTGAAGCATCGCAGGTAGTCGGCCAGTGGCTGACCCCAAAGCTTGCGACCGCGCGTCACGCTGTCGGCCCAAGTCACCGGCATGATGCCGTAACTCTGAACGAGGTAACCTCCCGCGAAGTCGGCATCCGCCGGTCGGATCGTGTCCTCGGTGATCAGCGAAGCGGGAAAACCTTTGTAGGGGCGCGTGTCTTCGTCAAACGTTCCCCACAGCTGTGTCGAGGTATGCGCCATGAAGTTGCGGCCCACCTGTCCACTGTTGTTGGCAAGACCCAGACGAAGCAGCAGTCGTGGCGTCTCCACGGCACCAGCACATAGAAAAACGGCGCGACATCTCTGCCGCTTCTCGACCTCTCCCTCGCGGTAGACCACTGAGGTGATCTTTCCCTGGCTGTCCTGCTCGAGGTTCACCACAAAGCAGTTTGGTCGGATCTCTGCACCGGCCCGCACGGCTGCCGGCAGGTACGTCACGTCCATGCTGCCCTTGGCGCCATTGCGGCAGCCCTGGTGGCAGAAGCCGCGGTTCACGCATGCATGCCGCACACTATATTCCGGCCTCTCATAATCCTGTGACAGGGCTGCGAGCGGTGCAGGGGCGGTGCGGATACCCAGCTCCCGACAGCCTCGCTCCATCAACTGCGCGGGTGCATTCAGCGGCACTGGTGGTAAGGGATAGTGCCGCGCAGCGTCCCACGGGTAGTTTTCGGGACCCGAGACACCGATGAACGTCTCGACCTCTTCGTAGTAGGGGACTAACTCTTCATACTGGACTGGCCAGTCGCGGCTCACGCCGAACTCCGTCGCCAAGCGAAAATCACGTGGATCTGGCCGCGGCACGTACGCTCCGTAATGCAAGGTGGAACCACCCACGCCGATGCCACTGTTATTTTTGCCAAAGGCAACAGGGTTGTCACCACCGCTGATACGTTCATCGAGCCAGTAAAGATCGCTCTGCGCAATTTCGTCCGAGGCAAACTTGGCCGGGTCCTGAAACGCTCCGGCTTCCAATCCGACAACTGTTCTTCCAGCCTTCGCCAGCCTTGCCAGGATCGGTGCTCCGCCGGCGCCTGTGCCGATCACAACCGCGTCGACTTCCTCATCCTGCTGAAAGCGCTGCATCGGTACCTTGGAAAGTGGCAGCATTCAGCGTCCTGCCTTTCCGGAGGTACTCGCTCCGGGCACAGGTTCCCAGGGCTGCGTGTTGCCGAGGCCTATTTCAGTCCAACCGTTCGGCTCGTCGGCGAAACCATCGAAGCCCATGGCCATCATTATTTCCGGATGCGATATGTAGATCGAGGTGGCCAGCGCCAGCAACTCCTCGAACCAGCGGGCGCCATCCATGCCGTGCCACGTTACTTCGCCATTTTGGACACGCGAAAGGAGTGCGTCCTGATGCGCAGCTTCGAGCGAGACAAAGGAGCCGCCGGCCTCATCCTCAAGACGTTTCAGACCGTCAATCAACGCTGCTTGATCCGCAGGCAATGAGTCGTAACGCCAGCCGTCTCCGGGGCTGGTCGCGACCTGGCTCTCCAAGCGCTCGGCGATGTCAAAATTCTCTGCATCCGGCAGCAGCCTGATGATGACGGCTCGCAGGGTTGTCATGGCTTCTGCAGTCAGCAGATTGGGCGTGTAAGCGCCATTCGTCGCAAGTGGCTTCAGCCGTTCTTGCAGTACCTTGCGGGTCGGAGGCGAGACTCGCGGCGAGTCTAGTATGTGCATCAATTCATCACTCATGCAGCCGGCATTCCTTTGTCATCTTCCAGACGGTTTCGCGTTCGTTTTCCGGTCAGATGCAGTGCTGTCGCTGCTCTGCCAAGCAAACAACCGCGTGCTTGAGCGAAGCAACAGGTTGGCCTGAATTGTGCATTCGACTGGAAGCCGACACCATCGAAAGCCATCGGCTTATGCGATGAGCAGCTATCGGGCGCGATCTGCCGGGCAGAACTCGCTGCGGTGGCGCGAATAGAGGAAGTAGATGACCAGCCCCACTACCAGCCACACGAAGAATCGCAGCCAGGTGATGACAGAGAGGCCGGTCATCAGCAGGATGCAGAAGATGATGCTCAGGACTGGTGTTACATAGCCGCCTGGTGCCCGAAAGCCGCGGTGCCGCTCTGGTTCGCGCAGACGCAGGATGATGACGCCGATGGAGACCAGCACGAAGGCAAACAGTGTTCCGATGTTCGAGAGATTTGCCAGCGTCCCAATGTCGAAGAGACCGGAAGGGATGCCGACGACTACACCGGCCACCCATGTCGCGACGTCGGGAGTCAGGTATTTCGGGTGGACCCGGCTGAAGATGCTGGGGAGCAGGCGATCGCGCGACATTGCGAACCATACTCGTGACTGGCCAATCTGGAACACGAGGATCGATGAAATCATCCCCATCAGTGCGCCGAACAGGACAGCCAGTCGCACCCAGTGGAGGCTGTGCTGACCCGGCACCAGTGACAGCTTCTTCAGGGCATTGACCACGGGCGCTGCGTCGTCGACCATGGTGTCCCACTTGATCAGTCCAGTCAGGCCCAGAGCGACTGCCACATACAACACGGTGCAGACAATAAGGGTGGCGATGATCCCGATCGGGACGTCTCGACGCGCGTTCTTGCACTCTTCAGCGGCTGTCGAGACAGAATCGAAGCCGATGTAGGTGAAGAAAATGATGGATCCGCCTGACAGGATGCCACCCCATCCATTCGGCGCGAAGGGATGCCAGTTGGTCGGATGAAAGTACTGGCCTGCTGCGATGACAAACACCAGGATGGCGCCGATCTTCAGCAGCACCATGGTGTTGTTGGCGCTGGCGGATTCGCGAATGCCGCGCACCAGGACGACGGTGATCAGCATGACAATGAGGAATGCCGGAATGTTGAAGCCCGGATGCCAGCCGGGGTTGTAGATCACCTTGTTCTGCAGGTCGGTGAGTCCATCCGGCAGATAGGCAGGCGAGATCCATTTTGCAGAAGGATGAAAGCCGAACCAGTCAAGCAGATCGACGATATGCGCGGCGAAACCCACGCTGACCGTCATGTTCGACCCGGCGTATTCCAAAATGAGGTCCCATCCGATGATCCATGCGATAAGTTCGCCGAGAGTCGCATAGGTGTAGGTGTAGGCAGATCCGGCGATCGGGATCATGGAGGCCAGTTCGGCATAGCAAAGGCCGGTGAACGCGCACACAATCGCGACCAGCACCAGGGAAATAGCCAGGGCCGGGCCTGCACCCGGGCGTCCTGCCACCGTGGTGTGGTGCATCAGGAAATTGATGACAGGAGAGTTCAGGACAGACGAGGCGTCAGCCGGTTCTCCGGAGATAGCCGTGCCGATGACTGTGAAGATGCCCGAGCCGATGACCGCACCGATGCCCAGCGCAGTCAGCGAGACCGGGCCTAGTGTCTTCTTTAACGAATGCTCGGATTTCTCCGAGTCCGAGATCAGCTTGTCGATCGATTTACGAGCGAAGAGTTGTGACAGGACCTGTAGCTCCGCAAAGAGAGTCCGGCTGCCGAGCTCGCACGCGAACTCGAACAGCTTTGCGCAAGCTTATCCCAGTCGCATGTTCCCGTCACATCTTTGTCCAATCAGAACGCCTGGCAGCCAAGCGGCAAGGCGCCAGGCACCTATCGCCGTGAGGCGACGTTGCACGTACAGCAAGTACCTAGCGCTTGCTCTGCCCGCGCGCGGCTTTCTTCAGCTTCTGCTTGGCAGCGCCGCGGGGCTGTGTACGCTTTGGCTTTGGTGCGGCTTTCTTGCGGGCAGCCCGCTTGACCTTCTTACGCTCTTCAGTGCTCTCAATGCTCTTGGTGTTTGCCATGATCAACCTTCTTGCTTCTCAAAATGTGTTCGGGAACAGGCACGACCGTGCAAAGCAAACGCTCTGACGTCACCGGCCAATTCTGATGTCGAGGAACAAACGCCTGGCATGCCCGGCTATTCTGCCACTTGCATGGGGTTAAGCGCGTTCCAGGTTGGCGAATTTCTCCACCAGCTTTTTAATACCGAACTTTACAAATTGTACTGTAAGCTTCGCGTCGTCGCCGTCACCCTCGCGACGATGGATGGTACCTTCGCCGTATTTGGGATGCCTTACCCGCTGCCCGCTCTGGAAACCAGTTTTCCCGGTAGGCTCAGGCACCGGCAGTCTGGGCCGCGGAACTGCACCTTTCGCGCCCCCTCTGCCTCCAAAAAAGCTGGCAATGTTGTCGATTGAATGGGGATTTCGGCCGCCGCCGGGCGTTGTCGGGCGATTCGGCGAACTCGCCCCGGCACCGCGGTAAGCGCCTGCCTTCGCATGGCCGCCAGAACTCTGATCCTCATCCTCATAGGAATAATGCCGGCTGGTACTGCCAGTCTCATCGTCATCCACATTCGGGCGCCGGCTGCGATAGCCGCCGTAAGAGCCGCCATAACCGCCTGATGTCACGGAACTGCCGTACATGCGCGCGCCATAATTGCTGCCACTGCCTGCGCCGCTCAGGTCTTCCAGCAGGTGCTCCGGAATCTCTTCCAGGAAGCGGGAAGCGATGGAAACATCCGGCATGTCATTGCCGTAACGCCGCCGGAAGCGCGCCCGGCTCACGATCAGCGTATCCATGGCGCGCGTCATGCCTACGTAGCAGAGCCGCCGCTCCTCTTCAAGGCCTGCTGGATCGTTCATCGACCTCGAACTCGGAAACAAACCCTCTTCCATCCCGGACAGCAAAACCAGCGGGAACTCCAGCCCTTTGGCAGCGTGCAGGGTCATCAGGGTCACACGCGAATCAGCGTTGTACTTGTCCGTGTCCGACACGAGAGCTGCGTGGTCCAGAAACTCGGAGAGAGTCTCGCCTCGTTCTTCCGCATCCTGCGCTGCGTTGGCGAGTTCCTTCAGGTTTTCGATCCTGGAGAACGCTTCGGGCGTCCCTTCATCTTCGAGAGCCTTGATGTAGCCGGAGCGGTCAATGAGGAATCGGATCAACTCTGGCAGCGTCGCCGCATCTCCCGGTGCACGAAAGCCGTCAATGCGCTTCGGAGATTCCACCGTCGGCGCTGCGGATTGCAATGGGATCGGTCCTTTCGCGTTGAACCCTGACTCCGCGTTCCCGAATGGATTGAAGCTGGCAGGATCGAATCCTGTATCCGAATCAGCTTCTTTACCCGACCTAACCGGAGACGAATCTGATTCCAGCGAAAACAGGCCGCCCTGCAACTCATCTCCAAAATCGAAGCTGGTGTCTTCATCGACGGAAGCAGCCTGAGCCGGCTCTTGTCCCATCATCTCTTCTTCGCCGAACTCGAAGCTCACATCGTCTTCAACATCAGCGCTCTGATCGCCCATTGCTTCTAGCTGATTTGCTGGCGGCAGAGGCTCTTCTCCTGCAATGGCAGTGAGATCAGCAGACAGCTTCCCGGCGAAATCCGGAGAAAGCATGGCATGCGCATCCCCGATCATGTTGCGAAAACCTTCAAGCGCTATAAGGGCACGCTGTGGCAGAAGCTTGTTTTTAATTGCATGCGAGATGGCCGTCCACGTACTCGCGCCGGTCTCAAGCGCTACTCGCTCCAGTGTGTCCAGCGTCGTTCGCCCGATACCACGGGTTGGCACATTGATGACCCGGCCAAGCGCAATCGAGTCATGAGGATTCTGCACCAGCTTGAGATAGCTCAGCAGATCTTTGATCTCTGAGCGGTCGTAGAACGAGAAGCCGCCGACCATCGTATAGGTGATGCCGTAGCGGCGGAGCGCTTCTTCAATCAGGCGCGATTGCGAGTTCGTTCGATACAGCACAGCCACACGCGGTGATTCGACTTCTTCGCCGGCTTTGCGGAAGTACTTCTGAATGTAATCCGCAATGAACAGCGCTTCATTCTCTCCGTCCGGCGCCTCGTAGTAGCCGATGAGCGAGCCGCCGACTCTTTCGGTAAAAAGGTTTTTGCCTTTGCGCTGAATGTTGCGCGCCACAACAGCAGACGCGCCTTCGAGGATGTTCTGCGTGGAGCGATAGTTCTGTTCCAGCCGAATGACTTTCGCTTCCGGAAAATCTTTCTCAAATTCCAGAATGTTCTTGATGTCTGCACCGCGCCAGGAGTAAATACTCTGGTCCTCATCGCCGACCACACAGATGTTGTGCTTCCTGCCTGCCAGCAGCTTCATGAGCTCGTACTGGGGGCGGTTGGTGTCCTGATATTCGTCGATCAGGATGTACTGAAACTTTCGGTTGTAACGCTCACGTACATCTGCTGACGACTTCAGGAGCCGCACCGTTTCTACCAGCAGGTCGTCAAAGTCGAGCGCATTGTTCTTACGCAACTCCTTGCGATAGGCCTCGTAGATGTGCGAGATCTTTTCTGTCGTGGGGTCTGTGGAGTTGAGGTAGAACTCCTGCGGATCGAGCATGTGGTTCTTCGCCCACGAGATGCGGCCGAGTACTGTTCGGGGCGTCAGTTGCTTGTCGTCGACGCCCATCCGGCGCATGGCCTGCTTCACGATCGCCTGTTGATCGCTCTCATCGTAGATCGCGAAGCTTCGCGTCAGACCGGCATCGGGCCCGGTGCCTACGCGCAGGGCTTCGATGTCGCGTCGCAGCACTCTCACACAGAAGGAGTGAAAGGTCGAAAGCAGCGGCTGGGCCAGCGTTGAGCCCGATAAGAGCTTATCCACGCGCTCCCGCATTTCGGCAGAAGCCTTGTTGGTAAAAGTCACAGCGAGAATTGAGTCAGGAGAGACGCCACGCGCCTCGATCAGGTAGGCGATACGGTGCGTAATGACGCGCGTCTTACCCGATCCGGCGCCAGCCAGAATCAACACAGGTCCGTCCACAGCTTCCACGCCGGCGCGCTGCTGCGGGTTCATTTTTTCCAGAAGATGCTGCATGCTTTCTGTTACCAGTGTATCGCTGGAAGGCGGGGTTCTATCACCCGGCCGACAACGTGTGCACTGTGATCTCCGGACGGCAGCGGAAGCGCATGGGCAGCATGACTGTGCCTATCCCGCGGTTGACGTACAACTGCGTCGGTCCGACTTGGAAGTGCCCCTCCACATACTTCTTCCCGAGCCGAGGCAGGAAGTGCGGCTTCATCAAGGGGATGCGGATCTGGCCCCCATGGGTATGGCCGCTCAGCATCAGGTCAACGCCGCCATGCCTCACGACAATGTCGACATAGTCCGGCTCGTGGGCCAGCAGGATAACCGGGTCATTGTTGCGGATTGCTGCGGTAGGTACAGCTTCTTCCACACGCGCCATCCCTACACTCGCATCGCTGACACCGCCCAGCCAGATGCGTTTGCCGTCGCGCTCGACAGGAACATACTGATTGGCCAGCACAGGAATGTTGTGAGTCGTCAATGCATCTGTCACCGCTGCAATGTTCACTACGGCGTCGTGATTGCCGAGCACGGCATAGCGCAGCGGGCACGCGATCGCCTGCAACAACTCGGCGCATCCATAGCTCCATCGCGCAGCAAAATGTCTGGGCATGGGACCGATGGTGATGTAGTCCCCGGTGAGGACGACCATGTCCGGCCGAAGAGTATTCACCACCGCGACGACTTCCTTCACATAGAAAGCTTCTGAAAACTCCTGATAGTGGATGTCGCTGATCTGCACGATGCGCATGCCGTGGAATGCATCCGCGAGACGCGGCAGCACAACACTGTGTTGCTCGACCACCAGGTTGTGTCTTTCGTATTCGCCTCCATACAGCGCTGTTCCGGCAACAGCTGCCCCAGTAAGGCCCAGGAACTGGCGTCGGCTGATCAATCAGTCTGTCCCGTGCGAAGGCAACGCGCTTCAGTTGGCACGGTGTCTGTTTCTCGCGCAGTTCCCATCGTTAGAAGGTACTTCACTGCAGGTCTCAACACAAAGACGCGATGCTAGGGGTAGCAGCCTGCCTGCGCACGCGACGAGTAGCTGCCCGCTGTCACGTTGCAGGACGGAGAGAAACTGCGGGCGGCTCCCTGCAGTGCCTTCATCTGCATCTCCTGTGACATGGCGTTGCCCTGCATCGATGCGCCACCTCCCGGCGTCTGCTTCGCGGCATAGCGCGAGAGCATCCCCGCAGTCTCTGCCAGCTCCCACTGTTCCGAAATCGGATCATTCAGATTGTTGAAGGAGCGCTTGTCACTGAAAAACTTTGCGCGCATCGCCGGTGGCACATGATCGAAGTACATTGGCGCATAGAGCGCGTTGCTTTCGATGTGCATGAGTCCATCGGCAATTGGCGAATCGAGAGTGGGGTACTGCGCTTTCAAGGACGCCAGCACGTAAGCCTCAAATTGCGGGCCCGGTGGCGGTAACTGGTAGGACTTCGCCACCCACGCGCTAGCCTGTTGCAGGATGGGCAGCATGTGACGCGTAAGTACGCGCTGATGCGCGGCATCCTCAAACACCACTGGATCATGCGCGTCGATGATCTTCTTTTCCATCAGGAACTCTGGTCCGAAGCCGCCCTGATTGGGGTTCTGGAAAACGTAGACGTCCCGGTTCAGTTCACGCAGGCGATTGATGATGACAGGATTGCGCTGGCTGACAAGTGTCAGCACCTGTCGCACGTTGGCGTCGTCCTGCTTCCACTTGTCTGGAGCCGTTCGCAGGCCCATGGCGACAATGCTTGCAGCCTGTTGCTGCTCGGCGGCGGTAAGCGGAGAGCCGCCACCCACAAACTGAAGCATCAGTATCTCGTCACTTACATAGTTTGGAGAAGACCCCGCAACCTGTGCACTGCCCATCCGGGCAAGTACGATCGTGAGGAAGCAAAGCCAGAGTGTGAGCCGTCGCATCTCGGCAGTATCCTCCCAAATGCTTGCTGACACCAAGCCCGCGCATTCTTTCTGATTATGATGGCACTGCAAACGTTGGCCGGAAACCGGTTCGCGATCAGTTTCTGGAGCTGAAAGCGACTGCTCCCGGATCAAGTTGCCTTGCCTGTTATGCACCGCCGAGCCCATCGCCTGGGCGTATGGGTAGCCGTCGCAGGCGTACGCCCGAAGCATGAAAGACAGCGTTCGCGATGGCGGCGTTCACACCTGTGACGCCCAACTCCCCTACCCCCTTGATACCCAAAGGGTTTACAAGGTGGTCGGTCTCCTCCAGCATGATGGTCTGTATGTCGCCGATATCTGCTGCCACCGGCACGTGATACTCGGACAGATCCTGGTTGACATACCGTGCCGTGGCCCGGTCGATCTCTGTGGCCTCATGCAATGCGGAAGAAAGCCCCCAGATCTGTCCGCCCGAGAGTTGCGCACGTGCCGTTCGTGGATTCATGATGCGCCCAGCGGCAAATACGCCTAGCATTCGCGGCACCCGTATTTGCCCTGTCCACCGATTGATACGTACTTCTACAAAATGCGCGCCGAAGGCAAACTGCATGCGGTCCTTAAGATTTGAGCCGCCGAGCAGCACTGGCCTGCCGCGCCGGACCAAAGTCGGACCGATCAATGGCGGCGCACCGTGCGAGCTGTTCACTGCCTTCTCCACCAGAGGCTTGCCGCGTCCGGCACGCATTACTACATCACCTAGGCCCTCGCTTTTCTCTCCTGCGACCGCATTGCCTGCAATCAGTCGGACTGCTGCTGCCTCACAGCCTCTCAGTGAACTGTTCCTGGCTTTGACAGCAGTTTCTGCCATGCGAACTCGCAATTGCTCACAGGCCTTCGCGACAACTGTGCAGACACTGGCTGTGGAATTGGAACCAGCTGACATGGGCGCCGCCGGAAGCCGGCTGTCGCCAATGCAAACTTCGACAGCGGACAGCTCAAGCCCAAGCAGATCAGCTACAGTCTGGGCAACAACCGTTCGAATGCCGGTGCCAATCTCGTGTGTGCCGACTTCGACTTTCGCGCACAAATCAGGCAGCAGCGTGACGCGGCACTCCGCGGGTCCCACCTGCGTCGGGTAGAACGCCGTCGCATAACCCCAGCCGACGAACTCATCGCTGGTGGCCATCGAGCGCGGCTCGGGATTCCGCTCCGCCCACCCGAAAATCTCGGCGCCTTTATCAATACAGCGCAGGAGAGATCGGCTGGTATAAGGCTTATTCGTAACCGTTTCGATGGCAGTTTCATTCCTTCTCCGGAGATCCAGCGGATCCATCCGGAGCTTGTACGCAAGCTCGTCCATCGCAGACTCGAGTGCAAACAAGTATGGCGTCTCGGGAGGAGCCCGCATGAAGCCGGGAGCCTGCCTGTCTGCTTCCACGTTGACTACCTTCGTCTTGACATTCGGACACGCATACAGCCGAGCCGTCGAATCAGAACCTGCTGTCGCAAACCGCTCCGACCGGCTGGTCAACTCCCAGCTATCGTGTGACAACGCAGTGAGTCGCCCTTCCGCATCAGCCGCGAGTTGCAGGTGATGCCGCGTTTCGGCTCGGAAGGTCCGCAATGTAAAGCCCTGCTGCCGAGTTGCTACGAGCTTCACAGGCCGGCGGAGTCTCTGCGCTGCGAGTGCAATCAGTGCAGTCGATTGTCCAAGCTCGCCGCGCGAGCCGAAGGCTCCGCCGATGTACGGGGAGATTACGTGTATGTTCGCGGTTTTTAAACCGAGCTGTTTGGCCAGACCGTACTGCGCTCCACGCACACTCTGCGTGGATTCCCATACCGTCAGCTGATCTCCATCCCAGGCACATGTCGCTTGAAATAGCTCCATCGGATTGTGGTGTTGGGCCGGAGTTTCATACCACTCGTCCACTGTCGCAGACGCCTCTGCCAAACCCCGCTTCACATCTCCAGCCGAAAGTTCCGTCTCGCCAAGCGCCTTTGGCTTCACTTCCCTGGCTCTGCGATGACTTAAGCCATCTACAGGGCGCGACTCCTTGTAGCGAATCAGCAGCGCTTGCCCGGCAGCCTGTGCTGTTTCGAATGTTTCGGCAATGACGACAGCCACGATCTGGCCTGCAAAGTGAATGCGGTTGGACGCCAGCGGTGCCACCGCATGGGACATGTAACCGCCGTCTAGGATCGGCTTTCCCGGCTTGATGCTCTTGCCTACATTTCTGTAAGTGAGTATGTCGAGCACGCCCGGCATACTGCGTGCGCATTGTTGATCAATCTCGCGAATGCGTCCTCTTGCAATGGGCGAAGTGACCAGGCTGGCGTATGCGGCGCCTTCGACCACGTGGTCAGCACCGTAAGTGGCACCTCCTGTCACCTTCGTAAAACCATCTACGCGATATTGCGCGCTGCCGATGATGCCGTTCGGATGAATCAGACCCATGTTTCCGCTCCCACGCCTTAGGATGCGGCCGGCTCCTGTTGCAGCATCATTTACGCCGTACCTGATTTCAGCAGTCCGCGATGGCCTGATGAAACAGCTTGAATCCCCGCTTTCGTGCTTTCAAGTGTGTAGAGCACAACGCTTATACTGAAAGGGTGCACGCGTCGCTCCAGCATGCTGTCAGCCTAGGCCGCATTACCACCGATGAAGCCCGCTTCCTTTGGCAGCAGGGAACGGATGAGGATCTACGCGCTCGCGCGACCGCTGTGCGGTCCCGTTTTCACGCGCCCGATGCTGCTACGTACATGCTCATGCGTATCATCAACTACACCAACGTCTGCGTTGCACAGTGCGACTACTGTGCTTTTTACAAGCTGCCTTCGCAGGATGGCGGCTATGTTCTTTCGCAGGAGCAGGTGTTTGCCAAGCTGGATGAACTCCTGTCGCTCGGCGGCGATCTCGCAGCCTTCAACGGCGGCTTCAACCCTCATCTCCCGCTTTCCTACTACTGCGAACTATTCAGCGCCATACGCGCTCGCTACGGCAACCGCCTCGAGTTTTATGCCCTGACCATTGCGGAATTTCTCTACCTCGCCGACCATGCAAAGCTCTCACTTGCGGAAGCCGCAAAGCAGCTGAAAGATGCGGGGGTGCGATGGATCACCGGAGGCGGTTCTGAAATTCTGACTGAAGGCTTCCGCAAGCGTCACGCTAAATTCAAGTACACAGTGGCTGCCTACTTCGAAGCACAGCGCGCCATACTCGAGGCAGGATTGCGCACCACGGCAACCATGGTCATCGGTTTTGATGAATCAATAGACGAACGGCTTGAGCATCTTGAACGGACCCGCGCCTTCCAGGACCAGGTGCTGGCTGAGATTCCGGGCACTCGAGGCCTCGAAAGCTTTCTTTGCTGGACCTACAAGCCGTACTTCACCCAGATCGGCGGCATCGAAATTTTGACAGCAGAATACCTGCGGCATCTCGCGCTCAGCCGCATTTATCTCGACAACATCCCGCGGGTTCGCACATCGGTGCTCACGCAGAATGAGCGCGCCCTCGAAGGCCTGCTCTATGGCGCTGACGATTTTGACCTGCCAATCGAGGATGAAGTCACACAGAAGGCCGGCGCCACTATCTCGCTCAACTTCGAGAAGATACTTGCCTATGCGACGAGCCTGGGCTTTCAGCCGACCTATCGAAGTGTCGCTGCTGCTGGCTGAAGCTGCAGTCAAAGTTTAACAATGCGATAGATGTAGTAGCTCTCGGTGTAGGTGTCCGCTCCGTCGAATTTTGACAGCGGAATCGCTTTGAGCAAATGAGCCGCCAGCAACTCGTTGTCGCGCGGCGTCATAGGCCGATACCAGACAAAGACTAACGAATCAGTCCCGAGAGTCTTTTCTGCCAGTATCATCCGATCGGGGATCTGATCTTCTCCAAAGTTCTCGCGATGTCGTGAAAACAATTTGAGAGTGTCGAAGCAGCCGCATTCCATAAAGTACACTGGCTGTTGCAATTCTTCAGCAACACTGGCAAAGCTCACATCGGGCGAGCCGATCAGCGTTGGGCCCGCAAGATGGTTCTGCTTTAGCCAGTTCGCTGTCGTCTTTGCCTGCGAAAAAGGATGCGTCCATGTGGACGCTGTCGCCGTGACACCTGCCACTGCACTCAAACCCATCAGCGCGTACGCGGTCCACGGCCATGCGACCGGCTTCACTTTCTGACGTCGTTGCGCGTCGCTCATCATCCACAATGCCACCAGCAGCGTGATGTAGGTGATGCCCCAGTGCCGAACGCGGCCGACATAGACGACATCTGCAAACAGGATCGCAAACACCAGCGCAGTCGTCATCATCCACAGAAGGTTCTTGTTCCGCCGGAGTGTCCACCATTGAGCGAGCAGCACGAAAGGAATCATCGGCAGCAGCAGCTTTTGATCTTTTACTTCTGTTTCCCAGAAGCGCCGCGGGAACTCATGGGAAATGGGCCACCAGGGTGCCGATGTGACGTCGCCGAAGGAACGCACAATCCGCTTGACTGTGAAGGCCTGCGAGCCGATGTGTCCCGAAGACTGCCAGCTGATATCCGGCGAGGGAAGTGCGCTATATACGGAGAGTGCGAGCAACCCCAGGTATAGGGCTGCTGCAATGCCCGCCTCGCGATACCTGCCTTCAGCATTCCCTCGGTGGGACAGCCAGAAGGAGTAAGCATATTCCAGCAGCAGCACCCCCGACAGGACAACTCCAGTCATGTCCACGTTCGTCATCACGGCCAGGAGCAGTACATTGCCAATCACAGCGTCCGCCTTGCGGCAGCGTCGCCAAACATAGATCAGCGCCAGAAAAAACATGATGCAGTACATGCGGTTCATCACCGTGTACTCGAACGCCACAAAGTAACCCAGCAACAACAACGCTTTCTGTATGCGGCTGAAGGGTGATGCCAGACCCAGCATCAGGTATATGCCAGTGCCAAACGGTGCCACGATCCACAACATCGCGCGCGGATCATGAGTGAAGCGCGAAGGCAGCCACAGGAGGAAATACCAGAGCCATGGATGACCTTCGTAGTGCACCAGGTAAAACAGCGTCTTCAGATTTGCACTGGCCGCAGAAATCGCCCAGGCGTTGACTTCATCAAAGAAAAGTGTGTGGTGCCACAGGTCAATCCAGTAAAGCAGCAAAAAGGGAAGTGTCAGCGCCAGGTTTCGCAGGAGTTCTGTGCGCGCACTTGGTTTGCGGCTAAGTCCACTTGCCCCGCTGCTGACTGGTACTTCGATGGTGTCGCTCTGCACCCTGTCACTATAACGCGTGCGGGGCAGCGCTTACGCCGGGGTCGCAGTGGCTGTGCCGGCCAGTCGCGCATATTCCTGCTGTACAACCTCAAGCCCATAAACACGTTCCAGTTCGCGCACGGTGAAATGCCCTTCTGCCACGGTCTGGAAATGTGTTGTGAACATCACGTTCAGCGCGGCACCACCGGCGGCTCCTACGATCGGCACCATCTGCGCTGCGACTTTCTCGGCTACATCCACGCCAAAGCGCGAGCCGATCATTGATACAAACCGTACCAGCACCGGCGCACCTGACTTCGCGATGCCCTTCTGCGCAATATAAGCGGCGGCTTCCCTCGTCGCCTGCGCAAGCGCAGTCCGCGTTGCATAATAGGCGCTGTCTACCTTGCTGCCCTTGCTGTTGGAGCCGAGAGCAAATACTTCCAGGCAGCTCAATGCTGTCTCGGGATCTGCTAAATCTTCACCGTGGCTGCGCGCGATCTCTGCAATCGAATGGAGCATCAGGGTGGTCGACACTGGCATCTCGAACGCCAGGCCGGCCAGACCGAAGAACCCGCCAATGGCGCCGGAGGCCGCCGTCAACACCGTATGTCCCTGGTTGCTGGGTGGCGTTGTTGCTTCACCTCTCATGCCGCGCAGTGCAACTCGCAGACATCGTTCCAGGCTGTTATGAACCACCTTCGCGATGGCTGCCTGCGCCGGCATCGGCAGTCGCTTCATCAGCACGTCTACGGGTACGCCGACCTTGTTGGCGATCTTCATCGCCATGCCATGGTGCTCCAGTCGCTTCACCGCATCTGCCAGTCTTTGTTCGTCCACACGATTCATCGTTTCAACCTACCCCAACCCTACGATGCCCGAATGAGTCCTGCCGAATGCACAGCCTTTTTATTAGTTGTCTTTTGCGGCAGCGATCAGAACCCCGGCGGCTTTTCCCCCACTACGCCGAAAGCTCGTTCCATGGCCAGGCCCGCTCGTCCAATCGTGCCCTCGCCGAACTGCTTGCCGATCAGCGTCACTCCGTGCGGCACTCGCCGGGTAGGTGAGAATTTCGGCAGCGGCCGTTTCGGATCCGGGGCCCAGTCACTTCGTGCCTCCGCTACTTCCACGAAACCCGCGCGCAAAGTCAAAGACGGCTGCCCCGTATGGTTCGTGATCGTCAGTATCTCGTCACGCAAAGACGGCACCAGCAGCATATCTACATCGCGGAACACCCGCCCCATTTCTTGTGCCACCTTGCGCCGGAAGCGATCTGCCTGTACCAGGTCCACTGCTGACAGGAAGCGTGCCTGGCGGAATGTATTGGGCCACGCATCCGGCTCCTGCGACGTCAACTTCGGCAATCCGCCGCTGAGTGTCAGCTCTTCAAACGCTGCTGCCCCCTCCGCAAACAGGATGAGGTTCAGCGAGTCATAAGGCCAGTCCGGGATCGAGACCTCCACTGGCTCCATGCCTAATTGCTTGATGACTTCCAGTGCATGCCGGTCGACATCTGTAGCCGGCGCTTCTTTCATCCACTTTGGAAAATAGCCCACGCGCAGTCCCTTTATAGGCCCATCGCCGTTGTAGTTGAGCACACTCGGCACGCTTGCGACATCGCCAGCGTCGGGGCCGGAAATGGCTCTCAAAACCAGCAACGTGTCCTCAACGCTGCGGGCCATAGGACCCAGTTTGTCCAATGACCAGCACAGCGTCATCGCTCCTGTGCGGGCTACCCGGCCATACGTCGGGCGAAGTCCATTTACACCGCAGCGCATCGTGGGACTCACGATACTGCCGCCTGTCTCGCTGCCGATTGAGAAGCCCACCAGTCCGGCTGCCGTCGCTGCACCTGGACCCGCGCTCGAGCCTGACGAGCCCTCCTCCAGCAACCAGGGATTCATCGTCTGGCCTCCGAACCAGACATCGTTTAACGCCAGCGCTCCCAGGCTCAGCTTGGCCACCAGAACTGCGCCCGCATCGGCTAGTCGCTGCACCACTACGGCATTTTCTGTCGGCACCCGGTCCCGATAGGGCTCTGCGCCATACGTGGTCCGGATCCCTGCTGTGTCCAGCAGGTCCTTTCCTCCCCAGGGAATCCCGTGTAACGGTCCGCGATAATGACCAGCGGCAATCTCCCTGTCGGCCTGTTGTGCCTGCTGCATTGCCAGCTCTGGCGTCAGCGTAATGACACAGCGCAGCTTGGGATCGAACTTCTTCAATCGATCCAGGTAGATTTGCGTCAGACGCTGTGAGGTAATCTTCTTCTGCTCGATCCAGTGCGACAGCCTGGTTACTGGCGCAAACGCGATCTCTTCTTCGGTTGAAGGCAGTGGTCCGGCATCCACATGGCTGCGCACAAACACGCCCTTGCCAGTGGTCGCAGGTTTGCTGTCTGCCAGCGGGTGCCATACCGAAGCCGGCGACACTGAAGAGTCGAGCGCCACCTTCCGTGGGCCGACTCGCCGTTCGTACACAGGCGCCATCGCACTCCGCCAGTTACCCGCAGCCTCGTCGCGCTCGGCTTCCGTCAGCGGAAACTGAACCAGCTTTTCAGCTTCCATGAAGGCGGCTGCTGACACACGTGGTCCAACTTCGGGCGCAGTGCCGAAGGCCGGCGGTGCACCGGCAGGCAGGTCAGCAGGACCCGCCGTGGCGTTCGAAGTGGTTGCTTCATCATGTTTGTTACCGCGACATCCGACCGCAACGGCGGCAAGTCCCAGTGAAGTCTGTGTCAAAAACTGCCGTCGCGTCTTCCCGCCTGCATTGTCCAAGTTCGTCTCCTGCCCGCATTCTAGCGGGAGGCACGGTCGCCTGAAATAGAGGCAGATCAATTGCTAAAAGAGCGGCTTTGCCATCGAAAGCCATCCCACGGCTGCACCGATGGCCGCCGTCGCGCCTGCAAGCCGTAATGCTGTTCCTCGACCAAGTTGCTGAGCAAGAGCCGTGATGGAGTAAACACTGATCGGGCCGAGCGTACACAGCAGCACGGCAACATACGCCGACGGCACGCGTGACCGGTAAAGTACAAAGGCCAGTGCGACATCGAATGCCATGGGCACCGGCAGCAGCGTTCCCAGGATGGCTACTGCTGCCACGCCTGGCACCGAAACGCGCAGGTGCGTTCCGTAGGCGGGGACCAACTGTGCGGTCAGCGCGCCCAGCACAGCAGCCAGCAGCATCCATGGCAGCGTCAGCCATGTTAATCGCAGCAGATTGCGTCCGAAGACGCGCCCGAGCGTCAGCAGGCGCTCGGCAATCGACGCTGACGACGCAGCCATTGAAATGGTCTTTACCAATGGCGTATTTTCAGTCACCAGTAGCGGCACCAGTACCAGCAGCAGGGCCGGCGCCACCATGCGCATCCATGCCATTGGCAGCGGGAAGAGCACAAACACCATCGCGACTACCACTGGATTGAAGCATGGTGAGCTGATCATGGCAGCCACCGTCATCCGGCTGCTCGCGCCACCTGCCAGCAGGCTTTGTCCAATCGGCGTAGCGCAGTTGGTGCATACTCCAAGCGGCGCACCGGCGACCATCCCGCACAGAACGTTTCCAGCGGGCGAGGCAAACCGTCGCGGCCTGGTGTGCCCCAGCAGCGTCATCATCGCAGCGCCGAAAGGCAGCGCGAAGTACATTCCGAACCGATTGGTCCAGAGCCAGTTGACGCTGGTGCGCGCCACTCGTTCCGACAAATTCATCTGCGGCACCACCGGCAGCAGTGCGTCGAAGGAAAGTGCTCCCTTTATCTGGACGCCTTGCCCGGCGTGCAGCTTCTTCATCAACGCCGGATAGCGCTGCTGGCTCCAGAATGTGACGGCAATCCCGGCAAGGATAAGCAGCACAATGGATAGTTCGAGTCCCGCTGCCCTTTTGCGGCTTTGTACTTCCGGCACTCCTCGCAACACGCTCATAGATGCCGAATAGTAGGCTGTCAAGGCAGAAGAAGCTATCGATCATTATGTTGACGACGTCAGTCACAGCTCGCTGAGCAAAAGGTTGCGGTGTTGACACAACTTCGTGGCTGCTTCCGAGCGTTTCCGGGTGAATCCTCAAAGCAGCAGACCTGAAACCGGATGGTCTGCCGCAGCCCCGGACTCAACTCCTTTGTCCTTGCAATCACGACGACTCTGCTACACAATCGGGTTACTCAGCGACCTCGTCCTGTCGCCTGCTCGCATTTCCTGCAGCACCTTTATTAAAACAACTGAATTCAGCGACAAGCCCCCGTCGGCCCGCACTACCTTGCTTTGCTTTTGGAGGATGCTTTGACACGACGCATACGGGACCTGGTCCTGCTGTTCGCTATTGCCCTCACCTGCGCGCTCTCCGGTCACACCCAGAACGCCACTACCTCGCTGCGCGGCGTTGTCAAGGATCCAAGCGGCGCCGTTGTGCCGGGCGCCACCGTCACGCTCGT
>CAZZUX010000043.1:0-29177 GCA_964657395.1 uncultured Ktedonobacteraceae bacterium | reverse complement strand
CGAAGCTTCAATTCAATAGACAAACAAGAGGAATTACAGATTGAGTTACAAGATTATTCATAGCTTGAAAACAATTTTGCTTCGAACTAGCTTCTATAAAGCCTCCCGAAGTCTAAACCCGGAGACCCTGCTGCTACTTCTCGCTGTCGAGTGCCTTCATCTGACCTTCGTCATAGCGTGAGCCCGCGACCGGCAACTCGCTGGCAATCGCTTCAAGCCTCCGCAAATGTTCCGGCGTCAGCTGGAGCTCGGTCGCGTGGATCGCCTGCCGTAGCTGCTGGCGAGTACGGGCTCCGATTGTTGGGATCAGATCTTTGCCTTGTGACAGCACCCACGCGATCGCCAATTCTGTTGGCGTCGTTTCCAATTCATTCGCCATGGTCGCAAGAGAGGCGACAAGCTTGTTGTTTTGCTCAAGGTTGGCTCCCTTGAAGCGCGGCAGAAAGGTGCGGATATCCCCTCGTCCTGGAACCGTACCCGCAAGCAGGCCTCTCGATAGAACTCCGTAAGCGGTAACGCTCATCCCCAGTTCACGCGTCGCCGGAAGAATCTGCCGATCCGCGCTTCGAGTTACCAGTGCATATTCCATCTGGAGATCGACAATCGGATGCACCGCGTTGGCCCGCCTGATTGTCTCTGCGCCCACCTCTGACAAGCCGATATGTTTCACGTATCCCTGCTTCACAAGGTCCGCGATTGCTCCAATCGTTTCTTCGATCGGCACCCTGGGGTCGAGACGCGCCGGTCGGTACACATCGATATAGCTGACGCCCAGCCGCTGCAGGCTATAAGCAACGAAGTTTTTGACAGCTGCGGGCCGCGCATCATAACCGCTCCAGCCTCCACGCGGATCACGCATCGCACCGAACTTTACAGAAAGCAGGACGCGATCGCGCTGCCCCTCAATCGCACGACCTATCAGCATCTCGTTATGACCCATGCCGTAGAAGTCGCCAGTGTCGATCAGGTTCACACCAAGATCGATAGCTTCATGAATGGTGGCGATGCTCTCTGCGTCGTCGCTCAGTCCGTACATGCCCGACATCCCCATGCAGCCAAGGGCAATAGGAAACACGTCGGGACCGCTGGCACCGAGCTTACGATTTTCGATGGTCATAAAGACTCCCTGTCTATGACCTAAGGTAAGCTGCCGATCCACTTACATTCTCCAGCGACCTTAAGTCATGTTGATGCAATGACGTCTGCAGCAACAAGTCTTCGTAAGCTCAATCCGTAAACCTGCAGATGGTGCCCAAGCGGTCGAGTGATGAGTCCTAAAAGTTTAGTTGACACCTCTGCAAGCCCGGTTTTATTGTCCTAATTTATTAGGAGACATCAGCCGTGGGTAAAACAAAGAAGCAGGATCTTACTCGACTGGAATTGAAGATCATGCAAGTCATCTGGCGATGCGGCAGCAGTACTGTCGGCATGGTGCAGGAGCAGTTGAAACCTCTGCTTGCCTACACCACAGTGCAGACCATGCTGAATATCCTGGAGCGCAAAGGCAAGTTAAAGCGCGAACTCAGCGGACGCGCCTACCTCTATACAGCTGCCGTCACCGAAGCAAAGGCAACGGGTCAGGGTCTGCGCGATCTTATCGACCGCATGTTCGGCGGCTCGAGTGAGGAGCTTGTAATGAGTCTGCTGAAAAGCCGCCAGATCGACGCCGAGACTCTGGCGGACCTGACCAGGCGCTTCCATGAGCAGGCAGGAAGAGCTGACGCGAAAGCGGGCAACGAATGAGCCGCGCCTCCGAATGGCTGCTGCCCTACCTCGTCAACTCGCTCTGGCAAGTGCCTCTTCTGTTCGCATTCGGCTGGCTCGCGGCACGGATGGCTCGCCCGCTCGGCGCGAACGTCGAACACCGGGTATGGGTTGCAACCTATCTTCTGCAAAGCTTGGTACCCGCGGCCTCGCTCTTACCAGGTGCATGGTTCACCTGGAGCAGACACACTGACGCCGTCCATGGCGTCGCTTCGGTCACGGTGTCGGCAAGCGGAGTTGCCGGATCCATCTACATGCCGAAGCATCTTCTCGCGTCCCTGACAACGATCTATGGCATTGCGATCCTCTACTTCGCCGCGCGTTTTATCTGGCGCATCATGCGGCTCTTCAGTATGCGCCACTCCGCACGACCCTCCGAACTCAAGCAGGAGGCAGCGGCCTACCTGGCGCATTCCTTGCAGTACTTTCGACTTACAAACGTCACCGTCTTGACCTCAGACATTATCTTCAGTCCTGTCTCCTTCGGCTTCCTGTGCAAGCTCGTGCTGCTGCCAGCGGCAATGAGCGACGACTTCACCAGTACAGACCTCCGAACCATCCTTGCTCATGAATGCGCGCACATCTATCGGAAAGATTTTCTGAACAATTTGCTATACGAGCTTGTCTCACTGCCGGTGAGTTATCACCCGTTCTGCTGGGCCGCGCGCGAACGCGTGACGGAAACGCGTGAGATCGTCTGCGACGAGCTCGCCGCAGACCTCACCGGACGAGTCGACTACGCTGGATCGCTGCTGCACCTGGCAGGCTTGCTGCTGCAAAGAACCGCAACCTCAACCAATCCGGCGATCGGCATTTTCGATGCGCGGATATTTGAAAGGAGAATCATGCACTTAACACGAACCTCTCACCCGGTGCAGAGTTGGAAGCACAAGACAATCACAGCTGCTTGTGTTGGTCTGTGCCTTCTCACCTGCGGCTCAGCAATTGCTCTTCGCATCCATATAGACCCGCCTACAGCTTCTGTTGATCAAAGCAAGATCGCGAAAGCTGACCAGCCCGTCAAGATCGCCGCCGGCATCATGGCCGGCAACAAATTGACAGGCGTGAACCCTGTCTACCCGGAAGCAGCAAAGAGAAAGAAGATACAAGGCACCGTCGTCCTTTCTGCAGTCATCAACAAGGAAGGCTCCGTGGAGCAGGTCATGATGAAGTCCGGCCCTGAAGAGCTGGGACCGCCTTCGATCGAGGCAGTTAGACAATGGACCTACAAGCCCTATCTGCTGAACGGCGAAAGGGCAGCCGTCCAAACCATAGTGGATGTCACTTATTCTTTGAGCAAATAGACACAGTAAAGAGGGCTGCAGTTTTCCGCAGCCTTCTTACTGTCAGCAAGCTTAGGCGTAGATACCGCGCTGCTTGATCGTGAACGCTACACGATCGATAGCCAGCATGTAAGCCGCGATGCGATTGTTGACGCCATGTGCTTCTGCATAGCGAACCACATCGTCAAAGCTCTCAGCCAGAATGCTTTCCAGCTGCTCATTTACGACCGATTCCTTCCAGAAGTATCCCTGGCGATCCTGCACCCACTCAAAGTACGAAGCCGTCACACCGCCGGCGTTGGCAAGAATGTCCGGAATGATAAAGACCTTCTTGTCTGCCAGGATCTCATCGGCGACAGCAGTCGTCGGACCGTTGGCGCCCTCGCAGACGATCTTGGCGCGAATGCGGTCTGCGTTGCGGCTGGTGATGACATTCTCGGTCGCCGCCGGGATCAGGATTTCGCAATCCGTAGTAATCAACTCGTCCGAATTAGCTGCTTCCGCGCCCTTGAAGCCAAGGATGGTGCCATTTCGCTGGCGATATTCAAGGAGCAGGTGGATGTCGATGCCATTTGAGTTATATAGACCGCCATCATACTCAGCGATCCCGATGATCTTGTAGCCCTTCTCCATCATCAGCTTGGCTGCATTCGATCCTACGTTGCCAAAACCCTGCACAATCACGCGGCAGCCTTCGCGCTGCATGTTGAGGTACTTCAACGCCTCGTCGCATACCACGCCTATGCCGCGGCCAGTCGCTTCGCGGCGACCGCGGGAACCACCAATATTGAGCGGCTTGCCAGTCACTACGCTGGTAACTGTCTGGCGCATGTGCATAGAGTAGGTGTCCATGATCCAGGCCATCACCTGCTCATTGGTGTTCATGTCCGGCGCAGGCACATCCTTCTCCGGCCCGATGAATTCGATGATGTCTGACGTGTACCGGCGCGTCATGCGCTCCAGTTCCCCCAGTGACATCTTCTTCGGATCGCAGATCACGCCGCCTTTAGCCCCGCCGAACGGGATGTTTACGACCGCGCACTTCCACGTCATCCAGCTGGCCAGCGCGCGCACTTCATCCAGCGTCACATCCGGGGCGTAGCGGATTCCACCCTTGCCCGGTCCGCGAGCCATCGAATGCTGAACCCGAAAACCAGTGAAGACCTCGATCCGGCCGTCATCCATGCTGACCGGAATGTGCACGATGATTTCGCGCGTGGGATAGCGAAGGACCTTCCAGATACCTTCATCGAGGTTCAGCTTCTGTGCGGCAAAGTCAAAGCGAGCAGCCTGGGCTTCCCAGGGGTTGATCTCCTGCTCAAGGGTGAGTGTCTGCATACAAATTTTCTCCGTTACGACCTGACAAGTGTTGGACCGGGCACAGCGCGGTAACCCGGAGTGACCGCACGGACAGGGTGCGGCGAGGACTGCAAGCGTGCATGTTGGGAGACATCCAGAGAGCAAAAACGGGATTCATCCAAACCCGTCGAGTATAGGCGCTGGGTATGGCGTCGGCAACCCTCGGAACTGCCACTATCGAGGTAAGCAGCCCCTACTGAGATGTCAGGAACCTTGCCTGCCAACGGCGAAGACCGCCTCGAAGATAGCTTCAGTGTTAGCGGTGCCATAAGCGTGCAGCTACCTTTGATCATCGAGCGGGATACCATGGAACGGCATGTCCCCAACGTTCCAGGCATCTACAGCTGCCATTCAGCCCACTCCGGCCGAGTTTTCACGTCTCGCTCGCACCCACACTCTTGTTCCCATGGTGCGCCGCCTTACTGCCGACCTCGAAACTCCGGTATCGGCCTTTCTGCGCCTCGCTGCCGACGCGCCCGAGTGTTTCCTACTTGAGTCGGTTGAAGGCGGTGAGAAAGTGGGCCGCTACACCTTTATCGGCGTGCGGCCCTACCGCCGCGTGGTTGCGCGCGCGGGCATTCTGGAGATCTATGAAGGCAAGCAGAAGGCCATTCAGAAGGGCGATATCTTTGAATATCTAAAGGAAGCGCTGGCCGGGCAAAGGTCTGCTCGCTTTGCCGGCCTTCCTCCCTTTACTGCGGGCGCGGTCGGCTTCTTCTCCTACGACGTCGTGCGCCTCATCGAAAAACTCCCGGACCTTGCCACCGACGACCTGCACCTCCCGCAGGCTTGCCTGATGTTCTTCAACGATGTGCTGGCTTTTGATCATGTAAAGAAAGAGATTCTGCTGATTTCGACAGTGGACGTGACGCAACACTCAGCCACCGAAGCCTTCGCGGTAGGCGAGAAACGACTCCGATCCATGGAGAGACGTCTTTCGCGCGCCCTGCCTAAGATAAGGAAGAACCGTCCGGCTTCAACCAAACTGGACATTACCTATCGCACATCCAGGAAGAAGTTCCTCGAGGCCGTCCGCCGTACGAAGCAGTACATCGCGGAAGGCGACGTCTTCCAGGCAGTCCTCTCCCAGCGCTTTGAAGTGCAGCCGGGCGCCGATTCCTTCTCCATCTATCGAGCCCTTCGCATCGTCAATCCTTCGCCTTACATGTACTTCCTTCGTTGCGGAGCCGAAGACAGCGCACCTCCCAGCAAGTCCCGAACGAGGGAGTCAGCCAAGGCTGCCTTTGAAATCCTTGGCTCTTCCCCGGAACTGCTGGTGCGCGTCAGTGGCGCAGTAGCCGGGAGAGGAGGCAAAGTCGAATACCGCCCCATCGCCGGCACACGCCCTCGCTCCGCCGAAGAAGAAGAGGACCGGCGCATAGGCGAAGATCTTCTCGCCGACGAAAAGGAACGAGCCGAGCACGTCATGCTGGTCGACCTCGGCCGTAACGACGTCGGCCGCGTCTCGGAGTACGGGTCGGTCAAGGTCAAAGACTTCATGTTCATTGAGCGCTACTCGCACGTCATGCACCTGGTCAGTGCGATCGAGGGCCAGTTGCGTGCGGGCCTCTCAGCAGTGGATGCCTTCCGAAGCTGCTTCCCCGCTGGCACTCTTTCCGGGGCGCCAAAGATTCGCGCCATGGAAATCATCGAAGAAATGGAGCCGACACGGCGGGGACTCTACGGCGGCAGCATCCTCTATGCCGACTTCAATGGCAACCTCGACTCCTGCATCGCCATTCGAAGCATGCTGGTGCAGGACGGAACCGGCTATATCCAGGCTGGGGCCGGGATCGTGGCCGACTCTGTTCCAGAGAAAGAATATGAAGAGTCGATCAACAAGGCACAGGCAGTCCTCCGTGCCATCACCCGTGCGCGCCTTTGACTGTTTTGAAAAGAACGTGAACAAAAGTGAGATGAGGCGACTGCTGAGCCACCTCGGTGCGACAATCGAAAGTCTCGGGCCGGAGCATCTACGTAAACAGACAGGAGAAACACATGGCAGATCTTGATGCATTGAAGCAGAAATATGCACCCGTAGTTTCAACAATTGAAGAGTTCAGCTCGCTGGGAGCCCAGGTAGAAGACCAGAGCCTGGATGGCGATAAATTACACCTCAAGGCTTCCGTTCCTTCGCAGGTCGTAGCCAATCGCGTGTGGGATTCCATTAAGGCAGTCGATCCAAGCTACGCTGACCTGGCCCACGAAATTACCACCACTGGCGGAGCTGAACAGGCATACACCGTAGCAGCTGGCGACAACCTGTCGAAGATCAGCAAGCTGTTTTACGGATCAGCAAATCATTATCAGAAGATCGCCCAGGCCAACGGCCTGGATGACCCTGACAAGATCCGCGTAGGCCAGGAATTGAAGATTCCTGTTCTTTAATTCAGTCTGTGCAGAAATGCTCTACATGGATCATGGGCCCTCGGTTATCGTTCGCCGAGGGCATTCCATTTGCAGAGCGCCTCTAATGACTGCTTCTTTATAACTTCCGGATATACCCAGAACAGTTTCCTTACGGCCGCTCGCGTTGACTAGAAGCAGGGCGGAAGTAGCGCCGTAAAGGATTGGAAATGGGACCGAAGTATTTACGAGCCGTCGTTTTTGTTGCCGTTTTCGTATGTCTAGTAATTGCCTCATCATCGCCTGTGCTTGCCGCAGGATTTAACTCTGGACTGGTCCAGGGAACAGTCACCTCTAGCAGCAAGCTCCCCGCTTTGGGTGCGAGCATTCAGCTGACAGGCGGGCCAGACAATCAAAACAGCGAAGCAATCAGCCGCGGTGACGGATCTTTCACCATCGAGCATCTCTCTCCTGGGAGCTATCAGCTGCAGGCATCCGCAGCCGATGGCGAACTCTCGCTCCCGATTCCCGTCATAGTCTCTGGCACGGAGGCCGTCCATCTTGACGTGCCCATGCAGCAGACCAATCCCTCGTCGCCATCTCCTGTGAGCCCCGCCGCACCCTCAGCGCAGCAGCGTGGCTTCTTCACCCGATGGGGACACGCCTATATCGATGACTGGACTGCCTCCTCAAGCAATGCCGCACCGTCTCCGGAACCGAAACGCAGAGGGTACCCCGCACCGCTCAGCAGTCCGCCCTTTCCCTCCGCGGACTGGCCGATTGGCGGCACGGTGGTCATCGGCGCGCCCGACTATCAAACCTATCCATTGATGCAGGCCATCAACGAAAACAAAAGCCGCGTGAAGATGTACGGCTGGATAGATATCGGTGCGAATGCCAGTACGTCTAATCGGGGCCAGTACGCGAATAACGAAACTGCTTATGATGTCGTTCCTAATTCGATTCAGCTCGACCAGGCAGTACTCTATTTCGAGCGGCTTCCGAACACCGTGCAGACGGATCATTTCGACTGGGGTTTCCGGCTCAGCGGCCTTTACGGGCTCGACTACCGCTACACCACGGCGAAGGGTGTTTTCAGCCAGCAGTTGCTCTCCGGCCCGAGCGGCCAGAAGTATGGCGCAGATCCGGTCATGTATTACGCTGATATGTATTTCCCGCATGTCGCGCAGGGTATGGACGTGCGCATCGGCAGATACATTTCGCTGCCGGATATCGAAGCCCAGCTGGCTCCGAATAACTACACCTATAGCCATTCCATTCTCTACACCTATGACTGCTACACACAGCATGGTGTGAATGCTACGGTAAAGGTCACTAACCACTGGACTGCACAGGCCGGCATTTCCGGCGGATGCGAGATAGCTCCGTGGGTGAAGGGTGCGAAGCTTACAGGCGACTTTTGCGCGGCCTACACCTGGACCCAGGGCAGCAATAATCTTTATTTCTGTGCTAACTCCGTCAACTCGGCAAAGTACGGCTATAACAATATCTCGGCCTATTACCTCACCTACTATCACAAATTCAATGCAACCTGGCACACGGATACAGAAGCCTGGTACCAGTACGAGCGGGATGTTCCTAACGTCAACTATGCCGGGCCCGGCGGCTATTCAGCCATCACCGGTCCGGCGCCTATTACAGGTGCAAACGGCGCCGCCTGCGAAACCACAACCCAGACACACTGCTACGCGCCCGATTACGCCATCGTTAACTACCTGGAACACGAGTTCAACAATCACCACGCATCGCTAAACATCCGCAACGAATTCTTCGACGACCTCAAGGGTCAGCGCACAGGCACAAAGACGCGGTATAGCGAGCACCTGGTCGGCCTTGATCTCTGGGTCGGCAGCACCATCACGGTACGACCGGAACTTCGCCTCGAGCATTCTTATGACCGGCCTGCCTACGACAGCCCCTACCTCGGCTCGCCCACGAAGACAACCCAGCTGACGGCCGCAGCTGACCTGATCTATCACTTCTGATTACCAGCTATTAGCGTGGCCGCGCGTCTCACAGCGCGGCCGTTCTGTCTTCAGATGGCAGTACACTAGCCATAACCAGCCATGGTCTTCGTCCTCGACAATTACGACTCCTTCACCTACAACCTGGTGCAGTACATGGGCGAACTTGGCGCTGAAATGGTCGTGCGTCGTAACGACGAACTCACCATTCAAGAAGTGGAAGACATGGCTCCCGAACGCCTGCTTCTATCGCCCGGTCCATGTACGCCGCAGGAAGCCGGAATCCTGATCCCGCTGATCCAACACTTCGCAGGCAAGGTGCCGATCCTCGGCGTCTGCCTCGGACACCAGGCGATCGGCGCGGCTTTCGGCGGCGATGTTATCCGCGCTCCAAACCTGATGCATGGAAAAACCAGTGCAGTCGATCATGATGGCAAGACCATCTTCGCGGGCATCGCGTCACCCATGACCTGCACACGCTATCACTCGCTGATTGTTGCTGAAGACACACTGCCGGCTTCTCTTGAAATCACCGCTCGATCCGCTGACGGCATCATCATGGGGCTTCGCCACCGCAAGTATCCGATCGAAGGCGTGCAGTTCCATCCCGAGAGCGTGCTCACATCGGACGGCAAGCAGCTCATCCAGAACTTCCTGGAACTCTAAGCGCTACAAAGGGCGTCGACACTCCACCCCGAGGCAATTCTCCCAGCGTCCCAGGTCTTCGACCTCCTGGAAGCGCGGATCGGGATTGTCCTGAAATCGCGCACGCCGAATACTGGTGAACCCCGCCGCTTCCAGTTCGCGCGCCATGTTCTTGTAGTCCCACATCCATAAATGCGCGCTGCGACCGAACAGCAGCTTCATCACACCGGAAGCGCCGCCACTCTGCTGATCCACACCCAGATAGGAGTCACGCATAAACCTGCTGGCAGCTTCAGAGTCAGAGGACTGGAGGTAAGTCTTTGCCAGCCATTCCAGGTCCGGCAGTACAAATCGAAACGTCCCACCAGGCGCGAGGTAGCTGTACACATTTCGCAGCGTCTGCCGAAACTCATTCAAAGCGAGATGCTCCAGCACATGCGAACAATACACGCCTGCAGCCGATTGCAGCTCCACTGGCAGACCCTTGATGACGTCGCCATACCGAATATTCTTCGGGTAATCCGGAAAACCCCGCTTCAGCAACATCGGCTTCAGGAACGGCAGGTTCTTCTCCATCCAGAAAGCCGGACCCGCATCGAAATTGACCCAGGTCGCCGGAGCACACAAACCGCAGCCAAATTGAACATATTGAAGCTGCCGCTGTAGAATTTCGCCTTCCGCAATGCCTTGAGTCGGTGCGCCTTCTGTCGTTGCGTCTGCTGCCATCCGGTCGTTTCTCTCCTGCTGCCATGCCGGCTCTTCCTGGCTCGCGGCCGGCGGCTACAATACCTCTAGAGCATAACTGTTGAAAATGTACCGGCCAACCTGTGTTCTTTTCGCGACCGCATCGTCGATCGCACTGCTGGCTTCTGCTGTAGCCGCAACTGCACAGCAACCAGCCGCGGATGCCAGCCCCATCGGCCACACCAGTGCAAAGGAAGTGCAGGTATCGGGCGCGGTTGAGGTACGAGATGGACAGATGCTGCTCGGCAATGGCAGCGCCATCACCGCCGGCGCGCAGGCCGTCAGCATCGCTTTAACGCGAGGCGGCCAGCTGCGTCTTTGTTCGACCACCGCCGTTCACCTCTCGCACGATCGCAGCATCGATGCGCCTGACTCCAGCGCACTCATGATGGCGCTTGACCGTGGCGCCATTGAAACCAACTACGACACCGGCAAATACTCTGACGTGTTGCTGACACCTGACCTGCGCATCCTCATCTCACCGCCCGGTCATGCGGACATCAGCATTCGAGTCAACTCACGCGGCGACACCTGCGTTGACAATCCCGGCGCCAACGCACCCTACATAACCGTAACCAGTCAGTTCGATGGCGGTCTGTACCGACTGACTCCCAACCAGCACGTCACCTTCGAGCGCGGCAGCCTGAAAGATGTTGTCGACACCGAACGGGAGCCATGCGGCTGTCCGGCAGTCCCACCTGTGTCCGTAGTAAGCGCAGGCAGTACCTCGAGTCAGCCTGCAATGCCCGGCAAACCGGTAGGCGGCCCCTCATCCACGCCCGCGGACACAGACTTCCCGCTGGCGGAAAGCGAAGGCCTGGCGCCGCCCCCGCCACTGCCCACCACTCCTGTTGCAAAGCCCGGAGAAGTGCATGCCCAGGTAACCGTACCGCTTACCTATAATGGCGATAACCCCGCGCCTCCAAAGTCCACCGACACGCCGGATACCGCAGCTTCACCGACTGCGCCGCCACCATCTGCACCGCCTGTCTCTGCAAAGCCGCCCGCGATCGTGCCGCAGCCGCCGTCTGCACCAGCGTCCGCGCCGCCAGCCCAAGCGCCCGCGCTGGCAGACACAGCGACGCCGGCACAAGCTACTGCGCCTGGCTCGACACCTGCCTCAAAAGGCAATCCCGGGATCTTCCGGAAGATCGGTCATTTCTTCGCCCGCGTATTCGGGTAATCGCAGCGTGGCTGGCCGCTACACAATCTTGCGGGCAGTCAGCATCCGGTTGCCCTCTGTGGCTACACTGTCGGCGCACTGCATCAGCACAATCGATTGCGGCACACTCGACGTATTGCCGGTCACCTCGGCGTCGGCAACATTCCTCAGGATCAGCGCCGGCAGCGGGTGCGCTGCAGCATCGGCTGTCTTTTGGCTGCTACCGAAGGTATTCCCCTCTACCACCAGCCCATCGACACCTGCTGCGTAGATCGCGGCACCAGCGGACGAGTTGAAGGTATTGCCCTGGATCTTGATGCCGGAATTGATCGCGATGGTGGGCGTTTCCAGCTGCTCGCGATGTTGCGCCGTATCGATCGTGATGACACCGCGCCCGTCGGAGAGCGCACCCTGGTTGCAGCCGGAGAAATCATTCGTCCGGATACTCACATTCTGCACCGCAGGACCGTCCATCCGCTTCACATCCGGTGCCAGCAGGATCGCCGAACGGCCGCAACCAACAAAGTGGTTATTCGTGATCTCGCTGCGTCGATGCAGCACCACTCCACAGCCGGTCGTGTTGGTGATCGTGCAATGGTCCACAATCATCTTCGATCCATCCACCACGCTGCATACCAGCATTCCTGAAAGGATGACGGGCGACAAGGTCTCGGCGAACTTGAGCGTCGCTCCCTGGTTATTGATCGAGACCGAACTGATCGCGATCTCACCCTTTAGCTGGAGCGTGTCCGGCGCCGAGAACTGCACGAAGTCACCTGCCTGCGGCAACTGCTCTTTCCTGAGCGGCAGGCCGCCATTGTTCTCAATCAACACCGATTGCTCATCGATCCGCTCGCGGATCCGCCAGTAGGACTGCCGGATGTGAATGCCATCGCCGCCCATGCCTTCCAGGTGACTCGCGTGTACCCGGATGTCTCCATGGCAATCGTGGAAGGAGACGCCACTGCCCTGCGCGCCACGCCGCGTCTTTCCGGCTGTCACCGTGATGTCGTCGCACTGGAAATCGCGGCAGCCCTCAGCGACAAAGCCGTGACCCGGCGCACGCTGCAATGACACGCCCTCAACCAGCACGCCCTGGCAGCCCATGAATGAGACGCAGGTCGCGTCCACAGCAGGCGGGCGGGCCGCGGCCGGCGCATCGTCCCAGGACAGCCTCATGTCATGGAGAGCTACCGTGTGACAGTTCGCAAATCCGAAGGCGGGCGTCGCGCCCATAAAGTGCAGATCTGCGTTGTTCGCGTAAATTTCAATGCCCTGGAACCCACTCAGCTGCATTACCGGCTCGGTCGACTCTGCAAAAACATACTTCCCGGCTTCAAACACCAGCCTCGCATCGTTAGAAGACAACGAGGCAATCGCCTTACGAACTGCAGATGTCGAGTCTTTAACTCCAGTGGGATCGCCCCCGAATGCAGTGACCGAGGCTCGCTGCGATGAGCCGAAGGCAAACAATGGAGAGCGCAGGCACGCCGCAGTTCCCAATGTCAGCGCTGATCGTAGAAACAGCCTTCTGTCGAGTGCCATAAGCCTATTCGTACCCGGACCATGCTCGTGATGCCATCCAGACTGCCATTCTTGTAGAGGTGCAGGAGATCCGTCAGTAGCGATACCCGCAGCGCGTGATGCCACCATACCTCAGCCATTGGCTGAGCTACAATTTAAGTTGAAGATTTAACAGGCAGCTTCGGCTGATCTGTACCTCTCATCTCAACATTTGCTGCGAGTCACGGTAAGGAGTTTTCCCGCTATGGCGATCCCCGCCACCCAGATGCGTCCAGGCATGGTTATCAAACATAACAACGAACTGCACACAGTCTTCGCAGTCGAGCACCGCACTCCCGGCAACTTGCGCGCTTTCATCCAGGCCAAGCTGCGCAACCTGCGCACCGGTGCCATGTTCGAGCATCGCTTTCGCTCTCCCGATCCGATCGAGCGCGTGATCGTCGATGAAATCCCGATGGAATTCCTCTACTCGGACGGCGATGACTACTACTTCATGAACACCGAGAATTACGAGCAGCTGAACCTCAAGCGCGACACCCTCGGCGACGCCGTCGAATACCTCATCCCCAATCTGCAGATCAAGGTGTCGCAGCATGACGGCGTGCCCGTCGGCATCGAACTTCCGCAGACTGTCGAGATGACGGTGATGGAGACCGAACCCGGCATCAAGTCCGCGACTGCCTCTTCTGTAACCAAGCCTGCGAAAATGGAAACCGGCCTCACCGTGCAGGTGCCGCCCTTCATCAACGAAGGCGAGAAGATCCGCGTGGATACAGCAGAGGGCGCCTACCTCAGCCGCGCCTAGGTGATCCAGAAACGACAAAGACGCAGCCCTGGCTGCGTCTTTCTATTTCGCGGATGAACCTGCTACTTGTCCGTTCCGTGCAGCGCACCAATGTGGCGTTTCACGATCAGGTCCGTTTCGTGTGCAAAGGACTTGAAGTCGCCTGAACCCTCCATTGCTTCTTTGGCAAACAGCTTCTCGTCCATGTCATGGATCTGCTGCATGTCGGCGATATACGCAGCGTCGAAACCGGCACTCGGAGTCGCCTTCAACTTGTCCAGACGCTGCTGAAACGTGGGGTTTAACCTGGCTGCAATCGGCACCCCGGCCGCCATGGCAATCCGCTTCAGCTTGGCACCCACGAGTTCGTGGTCGTGTACCTCGGTGATCGCCTGATCTTTCACGTCCTCGGCCACCGCCTTCTGCTCCGCGACCCTGCTGGCTTCCACTTCGTACATGCCTCCCTGGGAGACCTTTCCGGTGAACGTTTTGTCTGCATCCGCAGCCGTGGTTGCTGCGTGGAGAGACGGCGTCCCAGACAGGACCAGCGTCAGAGAAGAAGCCATGAGCAACGATTGATACATCTTGACCTTCATGAAGCTCCTGAAAGAAACGAAATTGTGAAGCGTGCTGTTCTTGGATGCAGCCGGAGAAAGGCTCTGCTACACTCGCGCCATCTTTCCTGGAGGGTATGCACGAATGAAGCAGGTCGTCGCAGCCGCATCAGCTTTGCTTTTGTCCATGACCTGCACCATGCTCAGCGGGCAGCAGACCGGCCGCACCTTGCTGCGCGCCGGCCACATCCTCGACGTGAAAACAGGCGCTGAGCCAGCCGACCAGACGATCATCGTGCAAGGCGACTCCATCACAGGCATCGCCGCCACCAGCGCCACCCCGAAACAGGCCGCCGATACCGATATCGATCTCCGGTCCTACACCGTCATGCCCGGTCTCATTGATGTTCACACCCATCTCACCGGCGCCACTAACTTCGATCCATTCTTCGAAGTCACCATGACCCCTGCGAAGGAGGCCATCATCGGTGTTGAAAATGCCAAGGTCACCCTCGAAGCCGGCTTCACCACGGTTCGCAACGTGGGCGCAGGCGGCTACACCGACGTCGCCCTGCGTGACGAAATCAATGCCGGCCACATCCCCGGCCCGCACATGCAGGTCAGCGGACCGCCGCTCGGCATCACCGGCGGTCACTGCGATGACAACCTGCTGCCCTTCCAGTATCACGTCACTGCAGAAGGCGTTGCCGACGGCATCCCGGCAGTGCAGCAGAAAGTCCGGCAAAACATTAAGTACGGCGCCGACCTCATCAAGATCTGCGCGACCGGAGGCGTGCTTTCCAAAGGTGACGATCCACAAGCCAGCCAGTACACGCTTGAAGAGATGCAGGCCATCGTTGCCGACGCCCATCGCCTCGGTCGCAAGGTGGCCGCCCATGCCCACGGCGCGCAGGGCATCCTCTGGGCGAGCGAAGCCGGCGTCGACTCCATCGAGCACGGATCCTACGTCGATGATGCGGGCATCGCGATGATGAAGAAGCACGGCACCTATTTTGTGCCGACGGCTTACCTCATCGACTGGAACCTTCAGAACACCAAGCTGCCTGCTCTTTACGAGAAGAAGATGCACGACGTCAGTGCTGTAGAGAAGGTCAACGTCAAGAAAGCTATAGCCGCTGGCGTGAAAGTCGCTCTCGGCACCGACGCCGCGGTCTATCCTCACGGTCTGAACGCACATGAAGTCGACGTGTACGTCAACCAGTTCGGTATGAAGCCACTTGCAGCCATCCAGACCGGCACCATCAACGCAGCAGACCTGATGGGCTGGACGGACAAGGTCGGCACCCTCGAAGCCGGAAAATGGGCTGATGTCATCGCCATCAGCGGCGATCCCCTGCAGGACGTCAAACTGCTGCAGTCAGTGAAGTTCGTGATGAAGGGCGGCATCGTCTACAAGTCGCCCTCAACCCAGCCGTAGCTCACTTCAATCATGCCCATGCATCCAATGGAAGACCGGAGGAAGTTCGCCATGGCAGAGAAGAAGCATCCGAAGATTGAGCATCAGGAAGCAAAGCATCGTTTTGTGTTGAAAGTCGATGGCCACGAAGCGGAACTCACCTACAAGCACAATGGCAACGTAATGGTCCTGGATCACACCGAGGTGCCGCCTCCGATTCAACATCACGGCTACGCTGACCAACTCGCCGAAGCTGCCCTGGCGTATGCCATCGAAAAAAACCTCAAGGTCGATCCGCAATGCCGATTCATGGAGGTTTACCTGCAGCGGCACAAGCAATACGACCACCTGCTCGTCGGCCACGCTTCCGCACTCCATCCTCCTCAACCCATGGCGGGCGGCACACGCTGACATTCGTCGGCACCCGGCCGCTATGGACGCCGAACTCGCAGTCTGCAACACTCAGAAGGCATGGTTCGCTACTACCTCATCAAGGGCCGCGTGCAGGGCGTGGGCTTCCGCTGGTTCGTGAACCAGGAAGCCGCTGCACTCGAACTGCGAGGTTGGGTGCGCAATACTGAGGCAGGGCACGTCGAAGTGGTTGCCGCCGGCCATGAAGAAGATCTGAAGCAACTGCGCAGAATCCTGGCAAAAGGTTCGCGCGGGAGCCGTGTCGATGGCCTGGAAGAACGCACCCTCGAAGAAAGCGAAGCGCAATCACTTGGACCATTTCACATTGAAGGAGCCTGGTAATCAGCTTCCAGGGAGCATAACCAGAAAAATGTCGTTGAAACCTATCGATTGCGAGCCACTTAAGTCGCTCGTACGTACTGTGCCGGACTTCCCGAAGCCCGGCATCCTCTTCTATGACATCACCACGGTTTTGAAGGACAAGGTCGGCTTTGCAGAACTCATTGACGCTCTTGCCGTGCACTACATCGGCAAGGAGATCGACCTGGTTCTAGGCATCGAGGCACGCGGCTTTATCTTTGGACCGGCTCTTGCCTATCGGCTCAATGCGGGCTTCGTACCGGTACGGAAACCTAAGAAGCTGCCCGCGCCCACCGTGCGTGTCAGCTACGACCTCGAATACGGAACCGACTCGCTGGAGATTCACCAGGATGCCATCGAACCCGGCCAGCGCGTCATCATAGTCGACGACCTGCTCGCCACAGGCGGCACCATGGAAGCTACCATCAAGCTGGTGCGCCAGTTGGGCGGCCAAATCGCCGGCCTCGGCTTCGCCATCGAACTCGATTTTCTGAAAGGTCGAGACCGTTTTCCCGAGTATGACGTCTTCAGCCTTCTGCACTACGACGAGTAGCAGTGCTGGCGGGTGCGCTTTGACGACGCATCCGCCGGCTGCCTCACCTTCCGCGCAGGAAATGAAACACTACGGAAATCACAGCCAGGATGATCAGGATGTGAATTGCAAATCCTGTCACGTGGAACACCGTAAAACCGAGAATCCATAAAACCAGCAGTAAACCACCTAGACCTAAGAACATTTGTCGAGCCTCGCTTCTTGAGATTTTGGAACGGTGGCGTCTGCGTTCGAATCACAGAACGTCATCACAGGTAAGCCGCCGCGCTCTGACTACGATGCCAAACCAGCCGTTCGCGTCTGATCCGCTGGGCTCCGGGCAGCCTTCCGAGAGCAGCATTCCTCCAACTGCAAAGACTCACTGAAAAGGAAGTTCCTGATGAAGCAGATTCAACTCGGCTCGCAAGGCCTGAAGGTATCCCATCTCGGCCTGGGCTGCATGGGCATGTCGGAGTTTTACGGCACCCGCGATGATGAAGAATCCGTCGCTACCATCCATCGTGCCCTGGATCTCGGCGTCACCTTCCTCGACACCTCTGATGCCTATGGACCACACACCAACGAGGTGCTGGTGGGCAAAGCAATCCGAGGGCGCAGGAACGAAGTGCAGCTCGCAACCAAGTTCGGCATCCTGCGCAGTGAGGATCCTGCCTTTCGCGGGATCGGCGGCAACCCGGACTACGTTCGCAGCGCCTGTGAGGCGAGCCTGAAACGGCTGAACGTTGAAGTCATTGACCTCTACTACCAGCACCGCGTGGATTCCGCCACGCCTATTGAAGATACGGTCGGCGCCATGGCCGACCTCGTCAAAGCAGGCAAAATCCGCTATCTCGGCTTGTCCGAAGCCTCTGCAGGCACTATCCGGCGCGCCCATGCCACCCATCCCATCAGCGCCCTTCAGTCGGAATACTCGCTATGGAGCCGCGAACTCGAGGACGAGATACTCCCCACTCTCCGCGAGCTGGGCATCGGCCTGGTTCCCTACTCACCTCTGGGCCGTGGTTTTCTGACCGGCCAGTTCCGATCACCCGATGACTTCGCTCCAGACGACTATCGCCGCAACTCGCCGCGCTTCCAAGGCGAAAACTTCCAGAAGAACCTCACACTCGTGAAACGCCTGGAGAAGATGGCACAGCAGAAGTCCTGTACTCCTTCGCAGTTAGCACTAGCCTGGGTGCTGGCACAAGGAGATGACCTCGCACCCATCCCCGGAACCAAGCGGCGGAAGTACCTGGAAGACAATGTCAAGGCCGTGAACGTCCATCTCACCCAAAGCGAACTTGAGCAGCTGAGCGCCATCGCGCCTCATGGCTCAGTCGCCGGGGAACGCTATAACGAAACCATGATGAAGTCCGTAAATCGCTGAGTCAAGGCCCTCAGCCGCGGCTCGTGCGAACCAGCGTGCCCGTCCTAAAGTCGGGAGCGCCATTTCGCTCGAAGTTCTCCAGCACGGTCGCAGTGGGGAATGCCTGGTGCAGTGTGGACATATTTTCCACGATGGCGGGTTTGTTGCGGGCTTCTGCATCCATCATCAGCGCGCCAAAGGCGCGCATGGCAAAGTGAGCCCAGGTCTCCGCATCGTTTGAATTGCCCATTTTGGCTGCCAGTCGGGCCAGGCTGGCCATTGCCTGCGCCGCAAGAAGTGTTCGCGAACCGCGATAGTAGCTGATCACCGCGAGACGCTTCTGCAGCAGCCTGAGAGCTGCATCGAAGTCATTCGCGCCGATCAACGATTCCGCCTGCTTCCCCAGGTCCCGCATGTACGCTGCCGGATCCACACCTCGGGGCGCCACATATACCCGATCGGCCGGTGCCGGCTCGTAGCGCTGGAGTCTTGTCATTGCAGCTTCCTTGATGAGTCAGTGGCGACACGTGCGCATAGCTCGCCTATAGCCTGGTTCATAGCAGCAGGGGAAACCCTTACGAACAGGCAGCCAGACGATGATAGAGGGGAGAAGCAGCCAGCGGGAATGGAAAATGAGGAGCCGCCATCCGATCTTTATGAGACGCAGGCATTGAAGGAGGTGATGGCCGGGCTTAACTTCCAGGCTTGGCCAGCACGCTGCCCGGATCCCCGGAGTCACGCACGAGCGGCAGGATCGGCAGCTTTTCTGAATTGCCGGCCTCCTGGATCACCGCCTCCAGCTGCTCCAGCACTTCCTCCACGCTCATCATGTAGATTTCGCGGCCATTGTCATAGCCATTCTCGATCGCGGTCTTCAGGTATCGCCCGGCGATCTGGGCAGCCAGTCGATCGGTGATCACAAAGCCGGTCCGCTTTTTGTACTCCACCCACGCAAGTGCAGGCATGGCGATCCATAATGGACGCCCATTCACTTCGTAGCGCACATCAATTGCGTCGGCATGGCGCGTAGCGATGGCGACAATGTTTGCACGCCATCGGCAATTCAGCATCTCGCCGGTCCAGCGGTCGGCTATCTGGAATTCTTCATACATGTCTCCTCCAATCTAGAGCACTCCCACTGCCGGTGCAAACCAGGCTCGTCTCCCGACTTCCGAGTCTCAGTCCAGCAGCTAAAGTTCGGCCTCATCGAACAACCAGCGCCATCCTCACCTTAAATCCACAAAAATCTTTCCGGCACAGGATGTTTTTGTACGGTCTTCTGCGTCCAATACTGCACTGAACCAGTCTGTGTGCGAGGAGTTACTACTGTGCCCTATACCCCTGAGACCGCTCGGCCCTTTGTCGAAAAGCTTCATCAACAGCGAAAGCTGATCGAGCAGGCCATGCATTCCGCAATCGAACAGGGTCGCGAGACCTCGACCAGCGACATCCAGGATGCGGCTGACCTTGCCGTCGCCTCCTATCAGCGCGAAATGCTCTTCAGCCAGGGGACCAGCCAGCACCTGCAACTCCAGATGATCCAGCAGGCCCTTGACCGCATCGAGGAAGAAACCTTCGGCGAATGCCAGAATTGCGGCAGAGAAATCGGCAAGAAGCGGCTCGAAGCCCTTCCCTGGACGCCTTACTGCATCGAGTGTCAGGAGAAAGTCGAAACCGGCCAGATCGAACCAGCCATTCGCGCCGCCTGATCCCGCCGAGCAATAAAAGGAAGGGCCCTGGTCTGATCGGAGACCCGGGCCTCTTCCCGGCTTCCCATGCAAACAAGGTAGTTCACAGCGCCGCCGTGGAGCCTCCCTCTTCCGGTTCGGCCAAAACCCTTGCCAGCCTCCATCCGACAGCGACAGCAGCAACCAACACTGCTCCCCACACTGCGTACAGCACATAGACCGTGCTGAGCGGCACGACGCCGATATGTCTCAGCAGCGATGGCAGGAAGTTCCAGCAGGTAATGTGCTGCGCATCCCAGGGATCCTGGAACATCGCCTCCGTATTCAGCCCCCAGGCCTGCATCTTCCCGGCTGCGTGGGCCACAATGTTTTCGAATCGCAAACCGATCACCCAGGTGGGATGGCCGAATGTCTCTTCCTGGTAAATCTCGAGCGGCAGCCAGAAAGCCAGCGATGCAGCCTGGATCGCTGTGCTGATTGCCGTGATCGCTAAAGCCGCTCGCCAGAAACCGGTGCGGACGTGGGACCGATAGCGTAGCAAAAGCGGCCATGTCAGCAGAGTACTCAGCTGGACTGCACTCGAAATATACCGGTCGCCCCACGCGAAGTCGCCCGCCCAGGCAAAGTAGCGCGCGTAAAACAGCATGTAAGCAAGAATCAACAAGAGTGACGTAAACAGAAAGCTGCGCACGAGCGGATCGAGTCGCTTCCACAAGACCAGCGCGGTGACAATCGTCAGCGGCAATAGCAGATCAAAAAGAAAGATGCTCTTCTCCGGAGCAAACAAGGGTCCCAGCATCCCGGAACTCAACCCTCCGGCAAAAAAGTGTCCGCTGAACGGATACTTCAGCGGCAGCGTCGGATCAATCTGCCGTTCCTCTCTTGCAAAGTAGGTCACATAGGTATTGGTCCATGATCCAAAGCGGATGAACTGGTACAGCCGATCAAGAAAAAAGAAACCCGCATAGATGGGAACGACCACGCTGGCATACTCGATTGCCTTCTTCCGGAGATTCGGAAGAGCCTCGCGCGCTGACCAGCAATACAGCAGCAGAAACCCCGTCACCATCAAAAGATCCAGGGCCGTCGTGATCCGCGTCAGCAGGTCATAGCCCAGCGCCACAGCACCCCAGCGCAGCGCCCGTATGTTTCCAGTCTGCAGCCATCGCAGTTGCAGCAGCAGTCCGGTCAGCGTCAACAACAGGATGTAATTGTTCTCCTGCATGTTTTGCGCGTAATGCAGATGCGTCGTGGCAAACTGCAGCGCCAGCACTCCGACCGCCGCATGCCGCTGCGCAAATCCGAACTGCAGCAGCAGGCGAAACACCACCAGTGCGGTTAAAACGCTGACCACGATGTTCATGTTGATACTGACGAGAATGGAGCGGATCGTCGGATCCGCCTGGCTTTGCACGTAATCGCGCCAGATCGGCAGATGCACGGCGGCAGATGCGAGCAGGTCCGCTGGCAGCATCAGCAGCGACTGGCCTATGCCAAACCATGCATAGATGCGTCCGCCTCGCCCATGCAGACCGAACTCAGGATATTCATACGGAAACACTTGCGGCTGCCCGGTCCATAACGAGTGGGTCACCTGGAGCCGATGCAGGGTGTCAGCTGTACCCAGCTCGCCAGATTGAATCAGAAACGTGACGAACGCTGTAAACAGCAGCAGGAGGGGCAAAAGGCGATATAGACGTCGTGCAGGCATTCTTGCTACTGATGTTACCGTGTCAGCCACGTCCCCTCGGCAGCTAGAAGGCTTTACCCATGCGGCGCGTGATCACGCCGGCAGCCACTGCTTTGAGTGCAGCCGGCTTCGGCCAGTTATTAACCAGGTTGTAAGCGTTGATGCTGCCGATCCCGGTCGCCAAATCGTAGCCGGTACCAGTGCTGAACGAAGGCTTGTAACTCGTATTTGCAGCCGACAACACCCCATTCGCGCCCGAAGGCTTGTAACAGTTCGCGCTCCCGGTGCAGTTCACATCCATGTCGCCCTGCGTCACGTCGTAAAAGATGCAGCCGCTACCGACAGCACTGCCCTGCGATGAATTGCAGGCTGCCGATCCATGCAGACCGTATTCGACAGCCGCGAGCTTGTAGTACACAGGGTTCGGATTGCCCTGCCGTGCGCCTACCCTCTGGTTCACCAGCAACTGAATGCCGGCCATGATAGGTGCCGCAAAGGACGTGCCGCCTGCACCCGACCAACTCGAAGGAGCACCCGCGCAGGACGCACCACCATGGCCCGCATCCGAGTAGCAATAGACGTAGTAGTGGCCCCAGACGCCGTTGCCCGCGAACAGCGAAAGATCCGGAATATCGCGGACACCGTCACTCGGCACACCCACCAGTCCGCTCTGCCACGAAGGCTTGGTATTCCCCTTGCAACTCCCACTCACCACGCCGGCGATGCTGGGGGCGCCGGTGAAACATGTCGACGGTCCTCCCGAACCGGCTGTCGTCGTGTGGTAATACTCGGTTCCGGTAGCCGAGTTGCAGAAGCCGCCCGTTCCGTATGGAACAGACGAGCCGCTTGCCGCCTTCGCCAGCAACACACCCGCACACGAGTCGTTCCATGGAATCTCATTGATGTACGACTTGGCCGAAACATACCCTGCGCCATTCGTCGCACTCCAGTAGCTGGCCTGCGTGCCCGCATACGCGTCGCCTAAATCCGTGCCACCCACCGCCACGTTGTACGCAGTCGATGCAAATGCATTCACTCCGCTGCCATGCGCCGCCGCAGCCGCGTTCGGATCGCAGGCCGCTGCGCCCTCATCGCCTGCTGCCACAAACACGGACACACCTTCTGCCGCCGCCTGCTGATAGGTCGCACTGTACGTTGCATTCGCAGTCGCGCCATTCTCGGCCTCGCACTCGCCATAGCTCAGGCTTACCACCGATGGCGGCGCACTCGAAGCATTGATCAGGTTCTGCAACGCCAGCAGACCGCCGAACGTCGTGTACGTATTCGCGCAGGATGCCACCACCACGGATGCACTCGGCGCAGCCGCCGACGCATACTCGGCATCTAGAATGGCTTCACCATCATCCGCATTCACCCCCGGATTGGTGCAGTTGCCCGGATGCACCTGCGTGAACGATCCACTGGTGTACTTGGCCAGCCCGAAAGCACTGCGAAACGCGGTCCAGTCTGCCGCGGAGTAAACGTTCGAATCCTCAACCACAACAATCGCCTGGCCCTGTCCGGAGTAACCGGCAGCAAACAGAGGGTTCAGGTTGTAGATCTTGGCCAGGTCGCCGGGGGTCATAGCCTGGTAGGTGTTGTTGCGCGAGGCCAAATTGTATTCAGCTCTCGCTCCCTCTGCCTGAGCTTCGACGGCAGAAGAAGTAATCAGGTTGCCGCTCTTGGAATCAATATGGGACGCGGTCAGGTCTTTGTGAAACGCATGTGGACGAAAGTCATTCAGCGAGACGATGCCACGGATAGCCGGAGCGAGCGCGACAGGGATCATCGGATCACTGACGTTCGCAACATGGTGCTCGCCATTTACTTCCAGGTCGTGCATCTCCGCGTGAAACGCCTCACGCACCTGTCCAGCATTGCCTGAAAAGTCAATCAGCGTCCCATTGGCATACACCTGGTTCACGGTAAAGCCATGCATCTGCAGCCATTCAGTCACTATAGCGATGTCACTCTGCGCCAGGCCAAACTCTGCGCCGAACTCGGCTGGCGTCAGCCACTGGTGGAACTCGGCAGAGCCCGGTGTCTGCATCGCCTCGATCCGCTCCGTGAGTTCTGCTTCTTTCTCGGCGGGACGATTCAGCATCAGCAGCATGTGATCGAGCGCAAGATTGTCCGCAGCCAGGCCGCGATCATTCTGTGGATCACGCGCAGCCATGCGCGTATTGCCGGTAAGGCGTACCAGCCGCGTCTCGTCCAGCTTCTTTGTAATCAGTGGACGAATGGGCGTGGCAGCATGCGCGACAGCAAGGATGACAAACGAAGCTGCAACCGTAGAAGAGACCAAAGGCAGAAAAGTGTTGCGCAAGGGGGAAGCTCCTGGCTATTACCAGTTTTGGCGGCCTCTGCGAACTGCGAGGACCGCTCTTGAATTGCCTGTAACCATTGACGCAAATCGCCGGAAGGGTGTCACGTATTGACTGTCGTAGACAACGGAAGCAGTAACGCAAAAATGTTACCTTGCGTGCCTGCTTGCCTGCGAAGCGACCTATCGACATGTGGATTTGTGTCGATAGATGACGTAAGTGTCCGGAAACTAATTACCAGCCGTGTGACGCCCACCCTGCGCAAGACGTACTCCGGACAGCCCGGACACGTAGCGCGCAATTCCCCGATAGAGCGAGTCCGCAATCCGCTCGCGATACGCCGGATCCCGCAGCTGCCGCGCATCTTCCGGATTCGTCAGAAAGGAAATCTCGGCCAGGATCGACGGCATATTCGCGCCAATTAATACAACAAACGGAGCTTTCTTCACACCACGGTCCTTGAACGTTTCCGCCCCCGGCGCCAGCCCGCTGTACAACGAGGTCTGCACATCCTCGGCAAATTCATGCGACTCGTCGATCTTGTCTTTCAACGTGATCTTCTTCACCAGGTCGGACAACTGGTAGATCGATTGATCCGAGACAGCGTTCTCACGGGCCGCCGTTTCCAGCGCCTCCGGAGATGTCGTGAAGTTCAGGTAGTAGACCTCAACACCACGCGCGGATGCATCACTGCTCGAGTTCGCATGCACGGACACGAACAGATCTGCCTGCGCCTTGTTCGCGATCGCCGTTCGCGTCTCCAGCGGAATGAATGTATCGTCATCGCGCGTGTAAATCACATCCGCACCCAGCCTCTGCTTCAGCAGCTTGCCCAGGCGCAGCGATACATCCAGCACCACGTCCTTCTCTTCCAGCCCATCCGCGCCCAGTGTGCCGGAGTCGTGCCCGCCATGCCCCGCATCAATCACAATGCGGCCGATCTTCAATCCAAGCGTCCGCACCAGCGAGCGTTCTCCTGTCGACGTCGGTGTTGCCTCACGAGCCGCCAGTTCAGGAGTCTCCGGAGTAATGCGTGTCGCCACCGTCGTCGACACCGTCTCACTCGGCCGGCCAGGAAGCGCAGCCGGCGCAGCATGCCGCACCTTCTTCGCGGGACTTACCGCTGGCGTTCCTGCGTCACCGTCAAGCGATGAGGCACTTGCCTGCGCACCGCTGCTGGCGTTCTGCGACAGGCGTCCATCCTGCGCCAGCGCATCGAGTTCATTTTCTTGCGGAGCCCGCGCCACGCCACTCACCGAAGCAGCAATCGGCCCCGTTGTCGGCCGGTGCGTAGCACGCACCCGGCTCGGTTGTTGAGCCAGTGAGGTCACCTCCTGCTGCGAAGCTCCGGCAGTTTCCATCCCGCGTGCATTGGATACAGCCGTCGCACTCACATTCGGCGCAGTAGCCGCACCCGCTTGCATCGTGTTTCCACGATCCGGCGGCAGCGAACCGTGAATGTCAATAATCAGCCGCCAGGGATTCGGCAGGAAGAAGGCTGAGTACTCACTCACATGCGACACATCCAGCACCACGCGTGTGGCCGATCCTGGCTCGCCCGTGGAAGCCGCTGCGCGAATACGTTTCAGAAATCCATCGTCTGTAATCGCGAAGGATTTGCCCGCCAGTTCCGGCGCCAGCCGCGCACCCTGAAAATCAAAATAGATACGATCCGGATTCGGCACCCTTGCCGCTTCATACTGCACCTGGTCACTCAGATCGATAGCGACCCGCGTATACACCGGCGTCGACCAGTGACGAATCCCGGTGATCAGCACGCCACTCTTCGCAGTTGGAGGCGCCGTCGCACTCTGCAGCAGCGGAACAGCATGCACCGGGTCAGTGCGTCGCCGCGAGGGTGCCTGCACCTGGTTCAACTCGGCAAGCTCGCGCGCATGTTCCGCTCGATTGCGGGCTGCGCGCTGCGCAGGCGTTACCGCATCTGCGGCCGCGTTCGAATCAGCTGCTTCAACAGCGCTGGACGTAATGGCTTCTCTCTTCTCAAGAGCTCTCAACTGCTGCCGGGCTTCACCAGCCATAGGGCTTGACGCATATATCTGCAGAAAACGCGTAAACGTCTGCCTTGCTGCGTTGGGATCGGAGAGATCGCTCTCTTCAATCTCGGCTTCACTTAACAACGCACTCTGTCGAAACGCGCTTGCAGGATATCTGTGCCGCAGCAGCTCATACTGTTCGATCGCAGCATGCAGCAGTTGCGCATCATGGAAGGTGCGGCCTTCTTCCGCCAGCAGGCTTGCAACTGCATCCACAGCCGCATCCGCTAAAGGATCGGCGGCCTTTGCCTGGTAGATCGCGCGGTAGGCCTCCAGCACTCGCTCATACGCAGCATGCGTGCGCTGTACCGCCGGCTTGCTCTCAAGGGCTTCACGCTGCTTCTCGGCATGCGCAAAATCACTGGCGCTGCCATGGTTCTTCGCCTCAACGCCACTTGTAAAACACACACCCGCCACCAGCAGCAGGCAACGCACCAGGCGGGCATCGAGAGACAGCATAGGCGCCATAGGATCAAGACGCATCATGGGCTGGCGTCCTGCTCCATTATAGATTTGCTCACCCGGCTTGCAGTCTTCTGTACCTTGCCGCGCGCACATCGGTAAAGAACACGATCTGCACAGAAAAGCTGCGCGCGGCCTTGCCCTTCAGCCAAGCAGACTGCGCACTACCTCCGGCGCACTCGCGAGCGCTGCATCTAATTGTGCCGGGTCCTTGCCACCCGCCTCTGCCATGTCCGGCCGTCCGCCGCCCGAGCCGCCGACCTTCTGCGCCAGCATGCCGACCAGCTTGCCCGCCTGCAGCTTTGTCGTCAGATCCTTGGTGACGCCAACGATCAACGCAACCTTGCCGTCTTCAGTGGCCGCCCCCAGCACCACGACACCAGAACCCAGCTTGTTGCGGAGATTATCCACCAGCGTCCGCATCTGACCGCGATCCAGTGCCTCCACGCGCTGCGCCAGCACCTTCACACCATTCACATCAACCGCATGGTCGCCTGCCGAAGACACTGACGATGCAGCCGACTTCATCCGTGCCTGGTCCAGCTCACGGCGCAGCTTCTTCAATTCTTCTTCCTGCGTCGACAGCCGATGCCGCAGCGCATCTGCAGGCAGGCCGTCCGCTGCTCCAGTTAGTTGCGCGGCCACCTGGGCCACATCGTAATCGCGACGGAACTCGCTCAACGCACCCAGCCCGGTCACGGCTTCAATGCGCCGCACGCCAGACGCAACACTGCTTTCACCCGTCAGCTTGATTAGTCCGATCTCGCCCGTCGCAGCCGTATGCGTACCGCCGCATAGCTCGGTCGAGAAGTCGCCGATCTTCACCACGCGCACCTTATCGCCATACTTCTCGCCGAACAGCGCCATGGCCTTGTACTCATTCACGGCGACGTCGATCGGCACATCCACCAGCGTCTGTACCGTGGTATTGCCAAGCACCTGCCGGTTGATGCGGTCTTCGATGTCCTGCAGCTCTTCATCCGCAACCTGCGCGAAATGCGAGAAATCAAAGCGTAACCGTGTTGGCGACACTAACGATCCCGCCTGCTTTACATGCGGTCCCAGCACTTCCCGCAGCGCTGCGTGGATCAGATGTGTGCCCGTATGATTGCGCCGTGTGCTGTCACGATACTGCTGATCGACGACGGTATCCACGCGCTGTCCTACAGTCACGCGTTGCCGCAGGATGCACTTGTGCGCGAACACACCCTGCACCGGCTTGGTACAACCCGTTACCTCGGCAACGATAGTGTTGTGGTCGTCCGAATACAGCCAGCCGTGGTCGCCCACCTGCCCACCGGAGTCGGCATAGAAGGTCGTATGATCGAGCACGATCTCGACCGCATCGCCAGCCTGCGCTGATTCGACACCGACGTTGTCCTTCACGATCGCAAGAGTAGTCGCAGCCTGGTCCTGGAGCGCCGTGTAGCCGTTGAATAGAGTCTTTGGCAGATCGCGATACACCGGGCTCGCACTTGCTTTAGCTCCGCCCTTCCAGGAGGCCCGCGCCCGCGCCTGTTCTTCAGCACGAGCCTGCTCAAAGCCAGTGAGGTCAAGAAGGATGTTTTGATCGCGGGCAGAATCTAGCATGAAGTCGATAGGCAAGCCGAAGGTCTCGTAGAGACTGAACGCATCTTTGCCGCTTATAGAGATTGGCCTGACGAGACTATCGAAAGCTTCGAGCATCGATGGATTGACATTTTTCTCTACGAGCATCGCTCTTCTTGCCTTTCCTGAGTCGGCAAGGATTAGAAGAAGCTCGTTTGCATCGCCAACCTCTTCAGGTTGAATGCCGACGCTCGCAAGAGCTAATTTCAGCTCAACCCACTTTGTTACCTTTTTCTGGAACTCTAGATGAACGCATTGGTCCCACTGCTGAACACCGGCTTCCAGCACCCGCGCAAACTGCCGCTCCTCTGCCTCCACGACCTTTGCGACCCGATCCGCACTCTCCACAAGTTCCGGATAAGCCCTACTCATCTCGTCTCGAACAGCAAACACCATCTGACACATGAACGGCTGCTGCTGCCCTAGTAGGCGCCCATGACGTATACCCCGCCGCAAAATCTTCCGCAGCACATACCCGCGACCTTCATTCGCCGGAAGCACGCCATCGTTAATGAGAAACGTCGCCGCCCGCGCGTGATCCGCAATAATCCGCAGCGAAGCATCGCCGGGCGCCGCGCCATCTCCATACTCCGTATGAGTCAGTTCCCCGGCACGCGCAATCAACGGCGTAAACAAATCCGTCTCGTAATTCGACAGCTTTCCCTGTAGCACAGCCGCTGTCCGCTCCAGTCCCATTCCCGTATCGATACTCGGCTTCGGCAACAACTCCAGCGTTCCATCCGCGAACCGGTCAAACTGCATGAACACCAGGTTCCAGATCTCGACATACCGCTGGTCGTCTTCGCCGAACGGCTTGTCTTCTCCTGTCTCCGAAGCCTCGATCCCGAGGTCATAGAAAATCTCCGAGCACGGACCGCAGGGGCCGGTATCGCCCATCTGCCAGAAGTTGTCCTTCATGCCCATCTCGAAGATCCGCTCCGCCGGCACGCCCTGCTCCAGCCAGTAGCCATGCGCCTCGGCATCGCGGGGGACCGCACCCTCACCCTTGAAAATGGTCACGTACAGCTTGTCCTTCGGGATGCCGTACCACTCCGGCGACGTAACCAGCTCCCAAGCATAGGCAATCGCATCGCGCTTGAAATAGTCGCCAAACG
>CAZZUX010000042.1:23966-29624 GCA_964657395.1 uncultured Ktedonobacteraceae bacterium | reverse complement strand
CCTGGTGTTCGCTTAACCGGTCCGCGCACCGTCCCATCCCACCATGAGGCGACACACATCGCACGCAGACTAGCTTCGTGCTCGCTCCACCTTCCGCCACGCCGCTATTGACTAGAGCCGTTAGATCCAGCCTGGCCCTAGTATCCAAGATGTTGAAGAGCCATTCGCGCAGCACGCTTGAGTTCCCCCTTCGTCGCGCCATTCGCCGACTGAATCGAGAGTCCGGCAAGCATCAATGACAGGTATCGGGTGTAGTCGTCTACGTTGATATGTTTCGCGAACTCGCCCGCTTTTCGCGCCGTCACTAGCCGGTCTTTAATAGCGACTTCGTTTTGTTTCCGGATCTCTGTCATAAGGTCTCTCGCCGGGGCAGCGTCGACGCTTGTGCCCATCGCGCCCGCTAACGTCATACATGTGGGAGGATGGCCCGAAGCGGTTAAAAATGCTACTGTGTTGGCGAAGAGCGCACGAATCACTCTGGCGAGTGTCGGTTCTTCCAGCGCCCGCACGCCATATTGCGCTCGACTGTCCAGGTAGCGCTTCACCGCAAGGTGGAACAAGGCGTGCTTATCGCCAAAGGCCGCATAGATGCTTGATGGATTGAGCCCCATCGCTTTGGTGAGATCAGCCATCGACGTGCCCTCAAATCCCCGCTCCCAGAAAAGCAGCATCGCAGCTTCAAGGGCCGCATCTTTATCGAACGTGATCGGCCGCCCGGTCTTTCCACTTCCAGATCTCATCGGTCTGCCCGCCATCTCCACATTAGAGTGCAGGTCTCATGAATCCGATGCGTCTTTCCCTACATCTGTAATGGGTATTCCGTAATAGCACCAAGCTACTGCGGGCAAAGGAGACTCGTGGGCGTACTGACTGGAAAGATTGCGGTAATCACAGGGGGAACAGCGGAATCGGGCTGGCTACGGCGAAGCGTTTCGTGGAGGAAGGCGCCTATGTCTTCATCACCGGCCGGCGTCGGGCGGAGCTGGACAAAGCCTTCGCCCTTATCGGGAAAGGCGTGACTGCCCTGCAGGGAGACGTCACGAATTTGGATGACCTTGACCGTGTGGCCTCGGCTGTAAAGGACGAAAAGGGCGTCGTTGACGTCATCGCGTCGAACGCCGGGCTGACCCAGCAGGCTTCAATCGACACCCTGACTCCTGAGCATTTCGATCGGACGTTCAATCTGAATGCACGAGCGCCCGTGTTCCTGGTGCAGAAGCTACTGCCATTGATGACCAACGGTGGCTCCATCATCCTTGTTTCGTCTGCCATGCACGTAATGGGCATTGCTAATCACACTGCCTATGCGGCGACGAAGGCAGCCTTACGTTCATATGCCCGCACATGGGCGGCGGAATTTAAGGACCGCGGAATTCGCGTGAACACGCTGAGCCCCGGCGTAACCGATACTCCTATTCTTGACTCGCAGGCGTCGACTCCAAAAGAGCGAGAGGCTCTGGTGAACATGTACTTGAACATGATCCCGATCGGTCGACTGGCTCGCGCCGAGGAGGTCGCCAACGCGGCGGTGTTCTTGGCCTCTGATCAAAGCTCTTACATGACAGGATCGGATCTGATGATCGATGGTGGAGTCGGTCAGGTCTAATCGGGTCAACGTTGAGTCTGCCTACAACGTCCTACAGGGATCGACGGAGGAAGCATGAACAGGTTTGAAGGCAAGGTCGTCATCGTCACAGGCGCCGGCACCGGTATCGGGTCTGGCACAGCGCGTCGTTTTCTACAAGAAGGCGCAACCGTCGTGCTCAACGGAAGACGCGAACACAAATTGCATGAGACCATCGCCGGCTTCAATGCAGACAAGTCACTGATCCATCCTGGGGATGTTTCTGATGAGAGCTACGTTAAGCGCCTTGTTGGCGACACGGTCCAGAAGTTCGGAAAGCTGGATGTGCTGGTCAACAATGCCGGGATGGCCATCTTCAAGCCATTTGCAGAGACAACCACCAGGGACTGGCGAACCGTCATGGGGACAGACCTGGACAGCGTTTTCTTCGCCTCCCGCGAAGCATTGCCGCATCTCCTCAAGACAAAGGGCTCCATCGTCAATCTATCTTCCGCGTCCGGTTTGGGCGGCGATTGGGGTCTCAGTTCGTACAACGCAGCAAAGGGCGCGATCACCAACTTCACGCGAGCCCTGGCGCTTGAATACGGTTCACGTGGCGTTCGCATCAACGCCGTGGCACCCAGTCTTACATCCACTGATGCAACGTCCGAACTTGAAAAAGTCGAAGCAGTAATGGTCGCCTTTCGTGATCGCCTCCCCATTGGTCGAGCTGCCACACCAGATGAGATTGCGGGAGCGATTGCATTCCTTGCTAGCGAAGACGCTACTTTCATAAACGGGGTCATCCTTCCTGTAGATGGAGGTCTCAATGCCTCAAACGGGCAGCCGAACTTCTTGGCGGCACTCGTAAACGGCTGAATACCCGTCTCGCTACTTGCCTCGTCGTTGTGTAACTATCTTTGTGCCTCCTGCAATCTGGCTACAGCGATTTCATAAAGCTGATCTCGACATCAAAGGCCAGCTTCAATCCGACGCATATCCATGTTCTGCAGGGCAGCGCGCTTGGACACTCCTTGGGCATGATCCAGGGGGACTGTCGTGCAACAGGCGTGCCCCCAAGCTGGTCCTGGAGAAGAAGCCGGTACCTCGAAGTCGCGAACAGCCCTTGCAGTCATCGGCCACGGTCTTGAACGATACAGGGATTTGCCTGACGAGTATCGGCTTCGTTGGGAGACCATTGCATGGCTATAGCCACGATGGCAGGTTGCTCGTTGCACACGGCAAACTGCGCCGGCTAACTTCCGATAGGTCCAGGTGTGCGAGAAATATCTGAGACATCGTAGATCGTGAAGGCGGCCGGCAGGGGCTGGGTCTGGCTGGCAGACACCTAGAATGAACACCTCGAAAAGTCCACGGTGAAGAAGCAGCACTGAAGGTGGTAAAGCTCATTAAGGTCAGACCTACTGCCTGGGGTACACGACGCGAATGGTTCAACCAGAATGGGACGTCTGAACACCGGCTCGAAATAGCTGGTCACACTTCAGTCGCGCGTGACGCCAAGGAGAAGCTAGGTGGGCACAACGTTAGGCGCACTGAGAAAAAGAAGTTGACTACGACGTCTCGGACACTGGCTCCCAGCGCCTCAAGGCAACGAGCAGTGATTGGTCGGGGAGAGAGGATTCGAACCTCCGACCCCCTGGTCCCGAACCAGGTGCTCTACCAGGCTGAGCCACTCCCCGAATGTCAGTGCTTTGTTCGCTTCCTGCATGGCCCGGGCGGGCCGTCGCGATCACCCTGAGTGTACCAGCAAATGCTTGTCTCCGGCCAGGGTACCGGCAGGCCTCACGCGCGTGCGCTATCTCGCGTCGCTGGCATTCCGCGGGCTTACGCAGGGAGAGTAAAATCTGCCGGGGAATCAGGTTCCTCGCATATGCCGCTCCTTGCGGCCCGTAGGAAGAACACATGAAACCGAAGCGACTATTGAATCTGAGTGGCCTGCGTGTTCTGGATGGCGGCTTGGCCACCGAATTAGAGGCAAATGCTTGCAATCTTGCCGGACCTTTGTGGTCCGGACGCGTTTTGCGCGATCACCCGGAACAGATTGAAGCAGTTCACCTCGCCTATCTCGAAGCAGGAGCCGACTGCATCTCGACCGCCAGCTATCAGGTCTCGCGCGAGAGCTTCCGCGCCGCAAACCTGCCCGCTGAAGAGGCAGAACAGGCTCTTCGCCAGTCGGTAGAGATCGCCGAACGTGCCTGTAGCCGCTTTCATCAGAAACACCGTCGCCCAGTCTGGCTGGCTGCATCGCTCGGACCTTATGGAGCCGCCCTTCACAATGGCGCGGAGTACACCGGCATCTATCCAATCGATCATTCCGCGCTGGTCGCCTTCCACCAGCGCCGTATTCGAGTCCTCGCCCCTACAGGCGCAGACTTCCTGCTCTTCGAGACCATCCCCTCCCTCGATGAGGCTCGGGCTATCCTCTCGGCTCTCGCCGGCGTTCCCGACATCGCTGCAGCTATCAGCTTCACCTGCCGGGATGATCGCCATACCGCTCACGGTGAAAGCATCCTCGACTGTGTGGAAGAGCTCGAAAATGCGCCACAGATCGTAGCCATCGGCGTCAACTGCCTCGCACCGCAGCTGGTGACCCCCCTGCTCCGCCATCTCAGGCACGCCACAACCAGGAAGCTTGCTGTCTACCCAAATTCCGGCGAAATGTGGGACGTAGAACAGCGCACCTGGCTCGCCGCGCCCTCTGCTTCCATGCCAGGCGCGGAACAATGGAAACAATATGGAAGGGAATGGCGCGCCGCCGGGGCCGACTGGATCGGCGGCTGCTGCCGGACAAGCCCAGCTCATATCCGTGCCGTTCGATCCGCCGCCACGAATTAGCTCACGAGCTAACCAGAACCGTCTCGATCCTCCCCACTTCGACTCTCGAGGATATCCGTGTCCAGCCGGATTGCTATCGCTCCATTCTTACGGCTTCTGCCCGCAGGATGAACCCGGGAAAGCCGGGTCCGCGTGCGACAATACTGTTAACGCTATGCAACCTGAGTCGCTTGCTGTGGCACCGCACCCAGTTTCCATTTCCCCTGAGCTTCTGGCGCAGCACAGCCTGACTGCTGACGAATATCAGCGCATCCTCGATGCCCTCGGGCGTACCCCCAGTCTCACCGAACTCGGTATTTACAGCGTCATGTGGAGCGAACACTGCTCCTACAAATCCTCTCGTGTTCATCTGAAGCGGCTGCCGACTAAAAGCGATCGCGTCGTTCAAGGGCCGGGAGAGAATGCCGGCATCATCGACATTGGCGACGGCTGGGCCTGCGCCTTCAAAATCGAATCGCATAATCATCCCTCTTACATCGAGCCCTTCCAGGGTGCCGCCACCGGTGTCGGCGGTATCCTGCGCGACATCTTCACTATGGGAGCACGGCCGCTCGCAGTCATGGACTCACTCCGCTTCGGTCCCTTGACCCCCGGTGAAGAAGAGCCTTCGACAGAGAACATCCGCAAGAACCACTCTATTGTGGAAGGCGTCGTCAGCGGCGTTGCATCGTACGGAAACTGCTTCGGCGTTCCCAATCTGGGTGGCGAGACCCGTTTTGAAGCAAGCTACTCGGGAAATCCACTTACCAACGCTTTCGCGCTTGGCCTCGTCCGTAAAGATGAGATCTTCTATGGCAAGGCGACTGGAATCGGCAACCCCGTCATCTACGTCGGCGCCAAGACAGGTCGCGACGGTATTCACGGCGCGACCATGGCAAGCGAAGAGTTCACCGAAGACTCCGAACAGAAGCGCCCGAACGTTCAGATGGGCGATCCGTTCATGGAAAAACTCCTCCTCGAAGCCTGTCTCGAAGCCATGCGGACGGGCGCCGTCGTCGGCATCCAGGACATGGGCGCAGCCGGCCTTACCTGCTCCACCTGTGAAATGGGCGCCCGCGGCGGCGTCGGTCTCGACGTGGAACTCGACCTTGTTCCGCAGCGCGAGACCGGCATGAACTCGTATGAAATCATGCTGTCCGAAAGCCAGGAGCGCATGCTGCTGGTCGCCGACAAGGGTCGCGAGCAGGAAGTCCTCAGCGTCTTCGCAAAGTGGGGCCTTGACGCTACGATCGTCGGCA
>CAZZUX010000042.1:1285-23866 GCA_964657395.1 uncultured Ktedonobacteraceae bacterium | reverse complement strand
CTTGCCGAAGCCTCCTTCGCAAACGGAGTCGGCGCCAAAGTCGATCTCGCCCGCGTCTCATCGCAGCCAGATCTGCTCAAGCTGTTTTCCGAAGACGCGACCTCGATCATCATTACCTGCGCCAAGGAATTTGTGCCTCAAATCATCGCGATCGTCGAGGACACCAATCACCTTCGCCCACTAAGCCTCGGCGTCACCATCGCCGACCGTCTGCAAATTTCGCTCGGCGCAAACGTCGCCATCGATGCCGCCCTTAACGACCTGCGAGAGCCATGGTCGACTTCACTTGAATCTGCGCTTCATACCCTGACCGTCGGAGAGTACGCATGAACGCTCTCCTGTTCGAAGGCTTCGACACGGCAGACTATTCCACTCACAATCTTGAAGCATTGCAGTATTCAACTGAACCTGAGCGACCCAATGACGACAAGCTGCATGAAGAGTGCGGCGTCGTCGCCATCAGTGGTCATCCGGAAGCAGCCCGCCAGGTCTACATGGGCCTCTACGCCCTGCAGCATCGCGGCCAGGAATCAGCCGGCATTGCCGTAGCCGACGGTGCCCACCTGCAGAACATCAAGGGCATGGGCCTCGTCGCCGACATCTTCACAGACGATGTCCTTGCCAAGCTCAATGGCGATATGGCCATCGGTCACACCCGCTACTCCACCACCGGCGACTCCGCTCTGCTCAACGCCCAGCCGATTCGCGTCGACTCCACCAAGGGCCTCATCGCGATCGCCCACAATGGCAACCTGGTGAACCTCGGCAACCTGCGCACTCGCCTCGAACGTGCCGGTGCCTTCTTCCAGACCACCAGTGATTCGGAAATCATCCTGCAGTTGATCGCGCACTCCAACGAAACAACTCTCGTCGATGCCATCGCCGATTCACTGGGCCAGGTGGAGGGCGCCTTCTCCATCGTCATGATGACGCGCGATCGCATCTTCGCCGCTCGCGATCCACGCGGCTTCCGGCCGCTCTCCATGGGCCGCATCATGACTGAGAATGGGCCCGACATCATCGTCTTCGCCTCCGAAAGCTGTGCCTTCGATCTGCTGCACGCACGCTACGAGCGAGACGTCGAACCCGGCGAGCTCATCATGGTCACGCGCGACGGCACCATCACTACGCGCAAATACTCCACAGGCATTCCGCAATCCAGCTGCATCTTCGAGCACGTCTACTTCGCTCGTCCCGACAGCAAAATTTACGGCCGCTGGGTGCAGGAAAGTCGCGAACAGATGGGTCGCCAGCTTGCCCGCGAGTCCGCCGTCGACGCTGACCTCATCGTCCCCGTGCCCGACTCTGGAGTCACCGCGGCCATAGGCTATGCAGCCGAAAGCGGCATCCCGTTTCGTTTCGGACTCATTCGCAACCACTACGTCGGCCGCACCTTCATCGAACCCGAGCAGCGTGTCCGCGACTTCGGCGTCCGCCTCAAGCTCAACCCCGTGCGCAATCTGCTGGCAGGCAAGCGCATCATCCTTATCGATGACTCCATCATCCGCGGAACGACAAGCCGGAAAATCGTGCGCATGGTTCGTGCCGCCGGGGCCGCCGAAGTCCACCTCCGCATCAGTTGTCCACCAACCACTTCGCCCTGCTTCTACGGAGTTGACACACCCAGCAAGAAAGACCTCATCGCCGCCAACAACTCCATCGAGGAAATCAGGCGTTTCATCGAAGCAGATTCACTCGCATACCTCTCGCTGCCTGGTCTCGAAGCAGCCTGTGATGCAGGAAAGAATCTGCGCTACTGCGTTGCCTGCTATACCGGCGTGTACCCCACTGACTGGGTAGACGTCCAGGAAATCCTTCCCGCCGCGGCGCCCGCATTCGCCAAGTAAAGCCACATCTTATCTGTAACTGACGAAGCTATCGATGGATTTGCGTCTATTCTTGTCTTCTAACAATGCAGGGCGAGACAACCTGTCGCGCCATCCCTGCTTCCCAGATCAACGGAAGTAAGGGAGAACCATAATGGCAACCAAAAAGGCAGGCAGTTCCCGTAAGTACAGTCCCGGTGCCTCGAAGCAGGTCGAGACCGAGATGAAAGAAATGAAGCGGGGCACTCTTAAATCCGGACGAAGCAACAGGAAAGTGACGAACCCGAAGCAGGCAATCGCAATCGGTCTGTCGGAAGCTCGTCGCGCAGGGAAGAAGGTTCCACCGCCTCCGGGAACCTCGGCATCGGCAAAGAAGGCCACTGCGAAAAAGTCCGGCGCAAAGAAGGCTACAAAGAAAGCACCAACGAAGAAATCGGCCGCGAAGAAATCGACAGCCAAAAAGTCTTCTGCAAAAAAGAAGAGCGCAGCGAAGTAGCTGCGCTCTTTTCTATGCACTCAAGGCCGGCAGATCAATCCTTCTTGCTTCCACCGCTGGAGGAAGCCGTCGACGATCCGCTGGCTGCCGACGCATTGCTCGCGGAAGACGATGTCGACCCCGAAGACTTGCTGTCGCTCGACTTGCTTTCGCTGCTACTGCCTGAATCACCTTTGGCAGATTCGCTCTTGGAACCGCCACCCTCGCTGTTCGACGAGCCCTCGCTCTTGCTGCTCTCGCCGCTCTTCTGCATATCCGGCTTGGTATTGGATCCAGCCGCGCCGCCCTTGCCATAATCACTCACATACCATCCGGATCCCTTGAACTGGATGGCAGGCGCAGAGATAAGCTTCTCTACTTCACCACTGCACTTCGGACACTCTTTGATCTCGGGCGCACTGAAGCTCTGGATCTTTTCAAACCGGTTCCCACACTGTTTGCATTGATATTCGTAAAGCGGCAATTCTGGTACTCCCTCTCGCGGTCTCGTGGCGCGGCGCAGGGGTAAATGAGCACCGCTTCTTCATTGTAGTGCGTCAGGCTCAATGCAACGCCGTGCGCACCTCCGACAAAGGCGGCCTAGGCCTTGGCAAGCTTCACCAGTCGTACCTGCGTGATGCCGTCGGCCTTGCCTAGTTCCGTCATCGCCGCCGCCGGCACATCTCCATCAATCTGCAGCACCGCCAGCGCATCCTTCTTGGCGCCTCGCTGATCCCGGCCCAGTGCAAAGTTCGCAATGTTCACCGAATGCTTGCCCAGAATCGTCCCGATCCGACCAATCACGCCGGGCACATCCTGGTTGCGGATGAACAGCAGCGTCCCCTGCAGCGGCACTTCGATATCAATACCATCGCAGGCCAGAAGACGCGGAGAATGCGCATGCAGCACCGTAGCCGTCGCCTGCGAATGAAGCGCGCCGGCGCCAAGTTCAATCTTCAGCGTACTGCCCGCGCCGCCGCTTGCTTCCTGCTTCTTGCTTTCGTGCAGCCGTATACCGCGCTCTTCGGCAACCGACGCCGCATTGATGCGATTCACGCTTTCTGAATGCCCCAGCACACCCGTCAGAGCCGCATTTCGAACCAGGTCCGTCTTCGCCTCCGCCAGCTTGCCACTGTAGGAGAGGTGCACACTCTCAAGATTGCCGCCGCCGGCCGTCCCGACATCGGCGATGCTCGCCAGGAACGAACCTAATCTCTCCGCCATGTCGAGATAGGGGGACAACTGCAGATACTCTTCGTGACTGAGCGAAGGCATGTTCACGGCATTCTGTACAACGCCGAGCTTGAGATACTCCTTCACCTGCATAGCGATTTGGATGCCGACTGCTTCCTGCGCCTCACCGGTCGATCCGGCAATGTGCGGCGTCAGGATCACATTCTCGACATTGAAGTAAGCCGAGTCTTTCAACGGCTCAGTCGTGAAGACATCCAGCGCAGCGCCGCCAACCTTGCCACTCTTCAGCGCCTCCAGCAGTGCTGCATCGTCAATCAACTCGCCTCGCGCGCAATTGATGATCCGCACGCCTTTCTTCATCGTGGCAATGCGTGCTTCGTTCAGGATGCCGTGCGTCTGCGGCGTCAGCCCGACATGCAGCGTCAGGTAATCCGCTCTACTGAACAGCTCATCCAGGGACACCAGCAGCACGCCGGCCTCGCGCGCGAGCGACGCCGCGACAAACGGGTCGTAGCCGATGATCTCCATGCCAAAAGCACGCGCCCGTTTCGCCACTTCCAGTCCAACCCGACCCAGCCCGAGAATCGCCAGAGTCTTGTTGCGCAGCTCTGATCCCTGAAGCGATTTCTTCTCCCACTTCCCCTGGTGCAGCAGTGCATTTGCCCTCGGCAGCTGCCGTCCCAGCGCAAGAGCCAGGCCAATCGTCAACTCGGCCACAGCAATCGCATTTGCACCAGGCGTGTTCATCACCACAATGCCGCGCCGTGTCGCCGCATCGGCATCAATGTTGTCCACCCCTACACCCGCCCGGCCAATCACGCGGAGCTTCGGCGCATGCTCCATCAGCGCTTCATCCGCCTGCACCGCCGAGCGCACCACAAGGCCATCCGCATCTTTCAGCTCATCCGCAAGCGTGCCCTTGATCTGATCATGGGTCACGATTTGCCAGCCCGGCTCAGCCTGGAACACCGCGAGCGTAGCGGGTGACACTTTTTCCGCAAGTACGATCTTCATGGATCTCCTGAAACCGGCACTCCTCTATAACGAAGGCCATACAAGTTTGCTGAAGAGAGGGGGGAAGTGGCCTGGCCAAAAACAGGGGCAGGCCACTCCGGAAGGGAACTACGACCTTGCGCCGACAGCCTGCCGCACCGCAACTGCCTGGCAATGATCGATCCCGCGTCCGCACGGGCACTGGCTCAACGCCGCCTCATCCGGTTGGCGTGTCGCGTACACATTCTGCGCAGCCGTCAGTGCCCTGCCGAAAGCAAAACCTTCCAGCTTCAGCGACGAAGCAGCCACCTGCTCAAACGCACCAATCAGCGCAATCGTATCCAGATAATCAAAGAAGCCAAGATGCGCGATGCGGAACAACTGCCCCTTCATCTCGCCCTGGCCGTTCGTAATGATCGCGCCGAAGCGGCTCTTCAACTCCTTCACAATCACGCCGGAATCAAGACCCTTTGGCGGCAGCACTGCCGTGACCGCTGCGGCCGGAGCATCCGGCGCAAACAGCTTCAGTCCAAGTGCCTGCATGGCAGCACGCATCATTGCGGAAATCGTCTCCGCATTCTCCACCAGCCGTGCCCGTCCGCGCGCCAGGTCACCATCACCCTGCTCGGCAATGTAATCCAACGCCGCGCCTAGCGCCGCAATCAACGACACCGCAGGCGTATACGCACTCTCGCCCTTCGCCGCGTTCTTGCGTTCCTTGCGCAGATCAAAGTAGTAGCGTGGATTCAGACTGATCTCCATCGAGCCCCACGCCTTCTCACTCACTGCCAGGTAAGCCAGGCCCGGCGGAATCATCACTGCCTTCTGCGAGCCGCCGATCAGGATGTCAACGCCCCATGCATCCATGTCGATGTGCGTCGTACCCAGACCTGTAATCGCATCGACAACCAGCAGCGCATCGCTCTCCTGCTGCTTCAGGATCTCGGCAACCGCCGGCACGCAATGCCGCACACCGGTCGACGTTTCCGTCGCCTGCATGAACACAGCACGGGTCTCGATCTTCAACGCCTTCCGCACTTCTTCCATGTCGAAGGTTTGTCCGTAAGGCACGCTTACCACATCCACCTGGCAGCCGAAAGCCTTTGCCAGCGCAGTCCAGCGCTCGCCGAACTTACCGGCGCTTAGCACCAGCACCCGGTCGCCCGGCGACGTGATGTTCGATACTGAAGCTTCCATCGCGCCCGTGCCGGAACAGGCCAGCAGGATCACATCATTCTTCGAACCGACAAACGCCCGCAGCTGCTCCAGTACGCGCATGTACAGCGCACGGAATTCAGGGGTGCGGTGGTGAATGTCAGCGGCAGCCATCGCGAACTGGGCAGCAGGCAGCAGTGGCGTCGGGCCAGGCGTAAACAAACGTGTCTTGCGAATCATGGGCGTCAGGTCCTTTCATTTATTGTAGCGGGCAGTCACCGGACGCAGCCGTCTCTATAATGGTGAGTTAGCCGCATCTCCCACCTACGTCAGGCAGATCCAAATGTCAGAGTCAGAAACCAGCTCCACGCTTGTCCATACCGTAGACCGCGATATCGTCGCCGCCATGAAGGCACGCGAAGCCGACAAACTTTCCGTCCTGCGCATGGTCAAAACCGCGTTCAAGATGAAAGAGATCGACAAGCGTTCGCCTCTCTCCGACGCCGAGGCTCAGCAGATCCTGACCACGCTCATCAAGCAGCGGCGAGACTCCATCGACCAGTTCACCAGGGGCAATCGCCCCGAACTCGCTGCAAAGGAAGCCGATGAGATCGTGGTCATCGAAAGCTACATGCCCAAGGCAGTAGGCGATGCCGAAATCCGGCCCCTCGTCACCCAGGCCATCGACGATTTAACCGCGGCTAACGGAACCCGCCCGGCAGCCAAGGACATGGGTAGCGTCATGAAAGCAGTTCAGGCCAGGATCAAGACCGCCGACCTCCGCGCCGACGGCAAACTGGTCAGCGAGATCGTGAAGTCGGAACTGGCAAAAAGTTGATCGGCGTTTCCCGAGACTCGCGACCAGCGGAAGCAGCCATCCAACCGCAGTGGAGAGATCTCACCGCCGCGCTGCGGCTACTCTCAGTGTTTGCTTTCGAGTTCCTGCAGCCGCTCCTCGATCATGGCAAGCAGCTCATCATGATGTCGGATGTTCTCGCCGTGCTGCCGGATATGTATAGCGGTCGGACGCGCCCACTTATAAAACTCCCGCAGCAGTCGCGTCTCCATCTGCTCCAGCTTCTCCGCCGTCCGGGCTTCAGATGCCACTAATGCTGCAATCAATTCCTCGCGTGTGGCCGGCTCGCTCATAAGTTCTCCGCTGCCAATAGGTTAACAAAGCCCACCTACTCGACCGTCACCGTCACAAACGCATTCTCCGGCAGCTCGCCTTCCAGCAGGTGCACCACACCATTCTTCACAAACCCGCGATAGATCCGCCCCGACACAGCAGCGGCCGGCTTTCTGGCAGCCGCATGACCCGTGATTTCGATCTTCGGACCAACTGGCGCGGTCGCCGTCGAAGCCTTATTCGCGGACTCACCCGAGGGTTCCAGGGCAGCGGCACTGGAAGCCGAAGCCCCCAGCCGCACACTCTTGCCGGACCGCTTATCCATTGCCTCATTCGCCAGCGCATCCGCCCGCTTGTTTTTGTTGCGCAGCACATGCTGGATCTCGAACTTATCAAGCTTCGCAATCCGTCGCTTGGCTTCGTCATACAGCGGCCGCAGCTCCGGACTGTTCACCCGGTACTGGCCCTTGATCTGCTTCACCATCAACTCCGAATCAGCCACCACCCGTAAACTCCTGTGCCCATGAACCAGCGCGAAATCCAGCGCCCCCAGCAACGCCGAATACTCCGCAAAATTGTTGGTCTTCGTCCCCAGGAACTCGTGGATCTCGCCCACCACCTGCCCACGAGAGCCCTCAATCGAGACGCCATACCCCGCAGGTCCGGGATTGCCCCGCGAGCCGCCATCGCAATACGCCGTAATCATCTCTGCCGCGCCGGCTGCTTTCGGCGCTGCCACATCTTCATCAAACAATCCGCCCGCCATCGTCCCAGTCTACTGAACCGCATCCGTTCACCCGACGACAAAATCCACGTCCGTAGCTCACCTTTTCGTGACTGGTGCGTCTATAACCTAGGTAAGATACCGGACCAGCTTCCGGGTTCACCATAGCCGCAACCAGGGGAGAAGGAATGTCAGCAGGCGTTCTAGGGATACTCGCCGACCCGTTTCGTTCCGCAGCCATTCGTCGCAGTCAGCAGCAATCTGCTGCCCGGATCGCACGTGACCTCCAGCCCGAACAGGCCGCTGAGAACGAGTTGATCCGCGCTGCCCAGGCAGGATCCCGCAGTGCCTTCGATTCGCTGGTGCTGCAGTATGATCAGCCTGTTCTTCGACTCGCCCTGCAGGTCTCCGGCTCTGAGACTGACGCTCAGGACATCGTGCAGGAAGCCTTCCTCAAGGCCTACCGCTACATCGGCAATTTCCGCTTCGAGTGCGCCTTCTACACCTGGCTCTACCGCATCGTTACCAACGTGTCGCTTGACCTGATGCGTCGCCGTAAAACCCGCCGCGAAGATCCCGCCACCTTCATCGATGACTCCGGCGACACCATCGACCTGCTCGGCAATGTCTCCGATGAACGCGCCATTGCGAACCCTGCCCGCGAACTGGAGCGCAAGGAGATGAGCCAGCGCATCCAGGCCGCCATGGAGAAACTGACCCCACGCGAGCGCATGGTCTTCGAGATGAAGCATCACCATGGCATGCGTCTGCGCGCCATTGGTGAAGTGCTGAACACCACGGAAGAAACCGCGAAGAACACCCTCTTCCGGGCCACTCGCAAACTACGCTCTGAGCTGGCACCCATACACAGCAACGTTGGAGGCGCCCGGTGAGCAGCGCACTCTCATCCAGCGACGACCGCACCCCCCTTACCTGTGCCGAGGCTGCCGAGCGCATGATGCTTCGCCTCTATGGCGAAGAGCCGGGCACGGAACATGACGAAGCAGAAGACGCTGCGCTCAACCAGCATCTGGCCCTATGTGAAGAGTGTCGCCGCGAACTTGCCTCCCTCCGCGCCCTCGAAGAAACCCTGGCAACGATTCCCGCCGTCGAGCCTTCCCCGCAGTTGCTCTCAGAAACACGCAGTCGTCTCAGTGCCGCGCTCGATGCAGAAGCCGAACGACCCTTCCATCGCTGGTTCGGAGGAACTTCCGCGGCACCGCTGCTCCTGAATTTTCAGGCTCTTCGGACCGCCCCCTTCGCCGCCGCCGCCATGCTGCTGCTTGGCGTCGGTGTTGGCAGTCTGGGCGGATACCGGGTCGCTCGCCAGGTTCCCGAAGACCGTCCCTCCGCGCAAATCAACGACCCCATGCCACAAACCGGCGCTCCCATTGCCAGCGTCAGCAGTGTGGAACCACAGCCCGACGGCAAAGGCATCACTGTCAGCTACAACCGTCTGGTTCCTGAGACAGCAACCGGCTCAGCTGACGATCCGCTTATCCGCCAGGTTCTCGCCCGAGGTGTGCAGAGTCCTACCGATCCCGCGGTGCAGGACAACTCCACGCGGCTGCTGACCGACGCCTGCAATCACGGCCCGCAATGCGATGACGCCAATGTCCTCAGCGCTCTCATGACGGCTGCCCGCTACGGCGGCGATCCCGCACTTCGCAGCGAAGCTCTGCACGGCCTCGAGCCTTATGTTGCAAGTGACATGCGGGTTCGCGATGCCGTACTGTCCGCCGTCACCAGCGATCATTCGCCGCAGGTGCGCGAAGTTGCCATGCGCATGCTCTCGCCAGTCGAAACTGATTCCAGTGTCCGCCAGGTATTGCACAATGTGTCGATGTCCGACCGCGATCCCGGGATTCGCGATCTCTCCCGTAACATGTCGCAACAGGCAAGTGACGTTGGCATGCAGATCCAGTAGGCTGTCGAAGATCAACTTACCCCTACAAGGCCGCACGACCGCCATCACTCAACAAGGCATCGGAGTAGTCCAAAAAATGTCATCGCGTATCCTTCACCTTCTCCAGGCGACCGTCATCGGTGCACTTGCACTGCCGCTATGCGCACCGTTGCACGCCATGGCCGCGCAGGAGAACGTGGTAGCCGAACTGGTGTTGATCAGCGCCCCGGCCAGCTATCTCGGCATCAATATCCGTGACCTCGATGATCATGGTGCGGCCATGCTCGGACTCAGGTCCGCGAAAGGTGTTGAGATTATCGCCGTCGATCATGACGCACCCGCCGGGAGGGCAGGCCTGCATCTGCGCGATGTCATCGTCTCCGTCAACGGCGAACCAGTCGTTAGCGCGCAGCAGTTCCGTGAGACCATGCGCGGTTTCCCGCCACAAAAGGAAGTAGCCCTGGCGGTCATACGTGCCGGTAAGCCGATGAAGTTCTCCATCCGGCTGGCTGATCGAGCCAAAGTACAGCAGCAGGCCTTCGAACATCACTACAGCCCCACCATGCCTTCTGTCGGTACCTCGTTTGCCGGTGCATCCAGCTTTAGCGGCCGGACAATGGGCGCAAATGCACTCGATGAACCAGGATCAGATCCGGGCCAGAACCCTCCGGTTCAGACTGAATCCGTCGGCGCCGAGCTGGACGCAATTGGCCCTCAGCTCGCCAGCTACTTCGGCGTGAAAGATGGCACCGGCATGCTCGTCAAGAGTGTGCTGCCCGGCAGTGCAGCAGCAGCCGCAGGCCTTCAGGCCGGCGACGTCATCCTTCGTCTCAACGACGAGCCTCTGGTTAGCCCCCTCGACTGGATGCGCGGCATGGAAGCCGGCCAGGGCAGGCCCGTCGAACTCACCGTCATGCGCAACAAGCATCTCCAGACCATCACCCTGCCGCCTGCGCCCAGGACACAGGCCATGCTGAACTGGCTCGGTCAGACCCTCTCCTTTACCGACGCGGTCTAAGCCTTACGACGCTTCAACAGGGAAGCGAACGTCGCATCCAACGTGTTCCTGGCATTTCGCAGCGCGTCTCGATTTCCTTCAAGACGACAGATCATCAGCGATCCTTCAAGCACCGCGACGACCATGTTTGCAACCTGCTCCGGATCCGCATGACGCGTAAACTCTCCGCTCCTGACACCGTCCTCGACAATCCGGCCGATACTTCTTTTCCATCTGCGTAACGCCTTCGCCGCTAGCCCGCGCAAAACTGGATTGCCGTCATCGGCATCGACTGCTGTGTTCAACAAGGGACAGCCGCCCGCCACCGCCGAGGGAACCTCCACAAACTGCTTCACCATGTGCTGCAGTTTGCCAAGGGCGCTGTCAATCTCGTCCAGGCCCTCTCGCCGCAGCTTCGTCGTCTCACCATAGGCATAATTAAAGGCCGCTGCCGCCAGGTCTTCCTTGCTGCCGAAATGGCGATAGATACCGCCCTTTTCAATCACAGCAGCTTCCATCACGTCCTGCATGGAGCAGCCGGCAAAGCCGCGTTGATTGAACAGCGGTGCCGCCTGCTGGATGATCCGCTGACGGGTCAACTCTCCCTTACTCGCCTCTAAAGTGCTCATTGCCTCTCCAAATCATAAAAAGAACCGATCGGTCTCTTTGTTCATTCTAGATGATATGCCAGAAGAGACTGAACGGTCGCATTCATCGCGCGATGGGCAATAAGGATGGCAGCTTCCACCCTCACGCATACCCCTGCAAAGCCGGCCATCATTCCGTCGGCCCCTGCCATTAATCCCTGGATTATCGCCGGCACAGTCACTCTCGCCGCTTTCATGGAGCTGCTTGACACCTCCATCGCCAACGTCTCGCTGCCCTACATCGGCGGAGGTCTCGGCCGCTCTTACGATGAGACAACCTGGATCCTCACCTCCTATCTCGTCTCGAACGCTGTCGTTCTGCCCATGTCCGCCTGGCTCTCGCGCGCCATCGGCCGACGAAAGTTCTATCTCGCCTGTGTCGCCATCTTCACCATCTCGTCCTTCTTCTGCGGCCTCGCACCCAGCCTCGGCATCATGCTTCTTGCGCGACTCGTGCAGGGCGGCGGCGGCGGAGGTCTCGTCCCCACCGCCCAGGCCATCCTGGTCGACACGTTCCCACCCGCCAAGCGAGCATCTGCCTTCGCGCTCTACACCATCGTCATCGTCACCGCGCCGGCCATCGGCCCCGTCCTCGGCGGCTGGATCACGGACAACTACAACTGGCGCTGGGTCTTCTTCATCAACGTACCCATCGGCATCCTCGCCTTCCTGCTCACGCAGCGCTTCATTCACGATCCCGCCAGCTTCAAAGCCGAGCGCGAGTCCGCACTGGTCAACGGCAAACTCCACATTGACAGCCTTGGCATTGGTCTTGTCGCGCTCGGTTCCGCCGCGCTTGAAATCACGCTCGACCGCGGCCAGATCGATGACTGGTTCGGCTCCGTCCTCATCACCTGGACCTTCATCATCGCCATCGTCGCCTTCACCTTCGCCATCTTCTGGGAGCTGCACGAACCCGATCCCGTCATCGATCTGCGGCTGCTCAAGAACCGCAACTTCGCCATCGCCAACGTCTTCTATTTCGTCTTCGGCTTCGGCCTGTTCGGTACCACGACGATGATCCCGCAGATGCTCCAGACGCTCTACGGCTACCGCGCCATCGATGCCGGCCTCGTCCTCGGTCCCGGCGCGCTTGTCATCACGCTCCTAGCACCCATCGGCGCGCAACTCGTGCAGCGACGCATCATCCCGCCGCGCTTCCTGCTCTTCGCGGCCACCATCGTCGTGGGAATTTCCATGATCCACTTCAGCCGCATGAACCTGCAGACGGATTACAACCACTACGCTTTAGGCCGCGCGCTGCAAGGCCTCGGCTATGGCTTCTTCTTCGTGCCGCTCTCCGTCATCACCTACTCGCAGCTGCGGCCGGACCAGAACAATAAGGCCGCGTCGCTCAGCAACTTCTTCCGCAACTGGGGCGGCAGCTTCGGCATCGCCATGATCACCACCATGGCCGAGCGCCGTCAGAACTTCCACCAGTCGGTCGTCGGAGGAACCATCGCGCCTAGCTCGCCGCTGCTGCAGCAGCAGATCCGCAGCACCACCAGCTATCTGCAAGTCCACGGCTTCTCGCATGCCGACGCACTCGCCGGAGCCTATGCACGTGTCTACGCGCAGCTCCACGCACAAACGCAGCTGCTCGCTTTCATGGACTGCTTCTACATCATCGCGATCGTGACCTTCATCGCCGCCCCGCTCGTCCTGCTCTCGAAGAAGTTCAAAGTAGGCGGAGGCCCTGGCGCCGCGCACTAAGCCGACTTACAGGAATGGCTCCAGCTGCTCGCGTGAAGGCGGCGGCGTCACCAGGCTCACCACCACCAGGCACACCAGCGCCGCCAACAGGGCAGGGAAGATCGCATCGCGCTGCGCCAGGATCGCCGGCAGATGACGCTTCACCACATCTGTGTCCCAGAACACCGTCACCACCGTCCCCGCTGCAATTGCAGACACCGCCCCGGCTCCATTCGCGCGCTTCAAATAAAACGCCGCCAGGATCACCGGCGTCAGCGCAGCCGAATACACCGTGTATGCATACAGCGTCTTCGCCAGAACAGAGCTGGTATTCAGCGCCTGGTACAACGCCCAAATACCCAGCAGCAACACCATGAACCGCGACACCAGCAGCACTGTCTTGTCACTCGCCTTCGGCGCGATATAGCGCGAGAACACATCGTTCACAAGATTCGTCGCCGGAGAAAAAAGAAAGCTGTTCGCCGTCGAAATAATCTTCGCGAAAATCGCACCCATCAGCAGCGCACCCAGCCACGCCGGCAGACCATGCAGCGCCGTCCACGCCAATATCTCGCGCGGCCGCTGATGCACCTCGCCAGTCGGGAACAATACCGATGCGGTCACTGCCAGCACAATGATGATCGTCTCCAGGATCACCGTCCCGATAATCCATCCGACGACGGCATTGCGCGCATCCCGCTCGCTGCGCGCCGAGAAGAATTTCTGATACATCGATTGATTCCCGAGCATCAGCAGCATCGTGGGAATAAACAATTCCAGCGCCTGCAACAGTGTGAAATCTCCCAGCACCTGGAAGTGTGTTGCCGGCAGCGAAGCATGCACCACGCTCCAGCCACCAGCGCCATGCAGCACAAACGGCAGCGCCGCAATCAGCGTCACCGTCGCCAGCACGCCAATAAACACATCCATGTACGCAACCGACGCCATGCCCGCAATCGCCGTAAACGAAATTACGAACGCCGCCATGATGTACTTGCCCATGTCGGCCGAGATTGTGTCAGGAAACACCAGGTGCAGGATGTCGCCGCCACCAATCAACTGGTAGCTGGTGATCGCCGTGTACGCGAACAAAATCGCGATCACGCCCAGCACCCGCGCCGTCTGGTTGTAACGCGCCTCCAGCAGGTCAGGAATCGTAAACTGCGCAAACTTGCGCGCCCGCGGTGCAATGAAGTAGATCAGCAGCAGCCCGGCCCAGCCACCGCCGCCCTGCCACAATGCCGCCATGCCATGCTTGTACGCATTCTCCGCGCCGCCCAGCAGAGAGCCCGAGCCGATCCACGACGACAGCAGCGTAAACACCAGCACCACCGCCGGCAGCGAGCGTCCGGCCACCAGGTAGTCTGCTTTTGTCTGCGTACCGCGCAGCCGCGAAAGAGAGACCGTCAACAAAACAATAGCGATAAGGGCGAGGACGGCGGCATAGAGAAGATTCATATCAGGTCTGGCCGCCAGTGTACCCGTTCCGCCAAATCAGATCAGACCACTCTCGAAAAGCGATCCAACCTGCGTCCAAAGGGAGCAGCCACCAACGGCGCGCGATCCGTCTACGCCCGTACGGCCGGTACCCGCGCACCAAACAATGCCGTGCCAATCCGGATCTCGGTCGAGCCTTCCTCGATCGCCACAGCAAAATCATGCGACATCCCCATCGAAAGCGTCGGCATGTTCAGCCGCGGATGCGCCTGCGCCAGCCTGTCCCGCAACTCGCGCAGCCTGCGGAAAAAAGGCCGCACCGCTCCGCCATCCTCTAGAAACGGGGGCACCGTCATCAGTCCGCGCAGCCGCAGCGAAGTCAGTTCCGGCAGCCGTTCCAGCAACTGCGTCAGCTCTGTGCCATCGGGATCCAGACCCTCTTTACTCTCTTCATCGCTCAGCTTGATCTCGAGCACCACCGGCAGCTCACGCCCCATCGCCGCAGCCGAAGCATGCAGCCGCTCCGCCAGCTTCAGCGAATCCAGCGTATCGATCGCGCCGAACACCTCGACTGCCTTCGCCGTTTTATTCGATTGCAAATGCCCGATCAGGTGAACATCCGCAGTCTCCAGCGCCGCAGCAGAAATCTCCGTTCGCTTCGCCTGCCACTCCTGCACCCGGTTCTCCCCAAGCCGACGCATGCCCAGCGACAGCGCCTCTTCCACCAGCGCCGCTGGATGCATCTTTGACACCGCAATCAGCGCAACATCTTCGCGACTGCGCCCTGCTGCCCGGCACGCCGCGGCAATCTGCTCTTCCACCCGAGCATAGTTTTCAGCCAGAAAAGACACTGCCGTCATAGGCAATTAACGACCATGCTCTTCAAGATACTTCTCCACTTCGAGCGCCGCCGCACATCCCGACCCGGCCGCCGTAATCGCCTGCCGATAGCGCCGGTCCTGCACATCCCCGCACGCAAACACGCCGGGAATCTTCGTGAACACAAAATCATGCGTCTTCACGTAGCCGTCGTCATCCAGATCGATCAGGCCCTTGAACATCGTCGCATTCGGCTCGTGCCCGATCCCAAGAAACATGCCGCTCAGCGGCAGCTCGCGTTCTTCGCCCGTAGCATTATTCTTCAAGCGAAGGCCGGTCACTTCTCGTTCCTGCACGCCCAGCACTTCCAGCACCGACGTATTCGGCACAAACTCGATCTTCTCGTGCTCACGGGCTCGCGAAAGCATGATCTGCGACGCGCGAAACTTGTCGCTGCGATGAATCAGGTACACCTTCGACGCAAAACGCGTCAGGAACAGTGCCTCCTCCATCGCAGAGTCGCCACCGCCAATCACCGCGATGTCCTTGCCGCCAAAAAAGAACCCATCGCAGGTAGCGCACGAACTCACGCCATGCCCGATCAATTCCTGTTCACTCGGCAGCCCAAGCCAGCGAGCCGAAGCGCCGCTCGCAATAATCACCGTCCGCGTTTTCACCGTCTCCGAGCCGATATTCAGCTCGAACGGCGTCGTCGAAAGATTCACCGAAGCGAGGTGCGACATCTTGAACTCGGCGCCAAACCGGCTCGCCTGTTTGCGCATATTCTCAATCAGTTCCGGCCCCTGGATCCCTTCCGGCCAGCCAGGAAAATTCTCCACCAGCGTCGTAATCGAGAGCTGGCCTCCCGGCTCATGCCCTTCCAGCACCAGCGGCTTCAGGTTTGCGCGGCCACTGTAAATCGCAGCCGTTAGCCCCGCACACCCGGAGCCAAGTATCACCGTATCGCGAATTTCGTCAGTCATAGGTCGTCCTTTGATTCTAGCTGGCCCGGCAACGATGCAGGCGCCCTGCTGGCCGTATCATCAAAGCATGGCCAACCTAACGCTGGTTTACGGGATGCGTCTGCTTCCCGCGGAAGAAGTCAAAACTGTCGGCGAGGCACCCGTTCAACTCGCCAACGGCAACGAAGCCCATGTCACCATGCACGTCCTCGAGGGCTCAAGGGAACAGATCGAGGCGCAGCTGCGTCAGAGCATCGACGCCTTCTTCGACTTCTACCCCGAAATCTGAACCCGCCGATCCATCCCAATCCGCAACACCGGGTGCCCCATCCTCGCGCAGCTAGGGTGGGCCATGGCGAAGCCATCCGCTCTCGCTGACAAACCAAGGGAACTCTGAAGCCCCATGCTCGCGGTGTACCCGCCCCTCGCGCGCCAGCGCTATCAGCCAATCATGTCAATCCGACAATCAAGCTCAAAGCTGTCAACCGCAATCACCATTCGCCTCAAAGACTGATTCCCCTTCCGGCTCAAGCCTTCATACCTGTTCCTCAATCAGGAATGGAGCGCCTACAAGATCAGCGAAGCCGTCCGGAATGCTGATCTTCATGGCCTAATCGAAGACAAGTCCCCCGTGAGCCAACCCCCGCACCACTCCCCAGCTCCGCGTCGTCGGCAAATGGCAGCCATCCTTCTCATGCTGGCCATCTGCCTCATGCCAAAGCTCAACGCGGCCGCTCACACCCTTGAGACTGCAGCTGCGCCGGTAGACCTCCACACCGCCCTGCACAGCCTCCTCCTGCATGCCCCCATCGTATTTTCCGGGCAGGTCCTTCCATCCCCGCCGCCTCTTTCCCGGCTCATCGGCGACGAGATCATCCGGGTCCGTGTGGACCACGGTCTTCGCGGAGTGCAGGACGGACAAGTCTTCGTCTTTCGATCCTGGCGATCCTCAAACAGGCCGATGCCGCCTTCAGGCCAGCGGATCATCCTCTTTCTTCACCAGCCCAACGCAGCCGGGTATACCTCCTCCGCCATAGCATCCCTCCAGCCGATCCTGATCACCGGATCGGGCACAGTCGACATCCGGCAGCTCCTTCTCCTGCAGCGACAGCTGGCGCCGCTCGGACCGAACGCTGCCGACGAATCTGCCTGCCTGGCACCGCCCTTTCAGTCTGCCGCGACCGGAATCCAACAGCCGCAGGCAGCAGGGCTTTTCCCATGCCGACGTAGCACCCGTTCCAGGCCGCCCATGCATGGAACAGAGACCATGACCGAGCCGCAATTTTTCGCTTTACTGCGCCAGGCTCTTGTTGCGAGCCCGACACCGGCAATGGCTTTTCATGCTCCGTAAGCTTGCGAAAACGGCCGCATTGGCAGTCATCCCGTGGGTCATCATCCTGCCACTCTCAGCCGGTGGACCTGCGATCGTTGCCGGCTCGACTTACTTTGATCCCGCGCAACAAGGCCATCCCGTCCTCTGGTCCGGCGGCACCATCCGCTTCTTTACTGATCAGGGATCCCTCGGAGCCACAGTCTCCAACAGCCAGGCAAACGCCATGGTCGCGGCCGCCGCGGCCGCATGGAACAGCATTCCAACTGCCGCCGTCTCCATCTCCTCCGCCGGTTCGCTCGCAGAAGACGTCAGCGGGCAGAATGTCGTAGCCTCCGCAAGCGGCGTTATCCTTCCAGCCGACATCGAAAGCACCGCCATCGCAACGCCAGTCGCCGTCATCTACGACGCGGATGGCGCCGTCATCGATGCGTTCTACGGACCTGACGCCAGCGATCCCGACGACTGCATCGACACCGGCGCCATCGCGATCCTCGACAATCTGGCGCCCGATGGCACCATCGTGCACGCATCCATCCTGCTCAACGGTCGCTGCACCGGCACTGCCCTCCAGCTCCAGCAACTCCAGTTCCAAACCATGCGGGCTTTCGGCCGTGTCCTTGGACTCGACTGGTCCCAGGCAAACGACGCCGTCCTGTTCGCGCCTGGAGCTCCCAGCCTGCAGGAACTACAGGGCTGGCCCGCCATGCGGCCCATTGATCTCTACTGTAACCAGCTCAGTATCCAATGCGTGCCAAATGCCCTGCAGCTCAGGCCGGATGACGTCGCCGCCGTCAGCCGCCTCTATCCCGTCACCCCCGCCAACATGTCCCGGTTCGCGGCGAAACTACTCACTACCGCCGCCACTGTCTCCATCCATGGCAGCGTCTATTTTCGTCGCGGGCAGGGCATGCAGGGAGTCAATCTCGTCGCCCGGCCCATCGATCCGGGCTCCGGTCAGCCTCAGGCTCAATACGCCACCGCCGCAGTCACAGGAAACCTCTTTTCCGGCAATCACGGCAATCCTGTCAGCGGACCTGACGACACAACCGGCCATGCCTTCTCCGACTTTGGATCCGATGACCCTCTGCTGCAGGGCTCCTACGATCTCTCCGGCCTTTCCTTACCTCCCGGCCAGAACACCGTCGACTATCAACTCACTCTCGAAGCAGTGAATCCCCTCTACACCGGAACGTCCGCAGTAGGCCCCTACAGCCAAGGCTCACCGAGCCCCTCCGGCACGCTCCCCGTCGTCATTCTCCGCAGCCTGAGCGCCGGAGCCTCCGTCGAGCAGGACATCATCATTGAGGATTCTGCCGGCGATCTGCAGAGCGGCACCGGCGGCACCTCCCTCGCTCCCGCAGCGGTGCCGTTCTCTGGAGAGTGGACGAGCCGTCTGGCCACTCCTGGTGCCGCCGGCTGGTTTGCACTGCCAGTCCTCGGAGGCCGGCACCTGACCATCGAAGTCGCCGCAACAGACGAGGGCGGCGCCGGCTCTCAGAAAAAGCTTCGCCCAGTCCTCGGCATCTGGAGCGGCTCCTCCACTATCCTGGATCTTCCGGCCACCGCCTCATTCGCTCCCTTCAACAGCAGCGCCGCCGGCACCACCGCCCTCGGCGTCGATGCAATCGCAGACGGCGAACTCCTCCTCGGCATCGCAGATCAGCGAGGCGATGGACGTCCGGATTACACCTGCCGGGGACGCGTGCTGTACGCTGCCACCGTCATTCCCTCTCAACTCCCGCTCAGCGGCGGGCAGATTCGTATCGAAGGCCGCGGCTTCCGCACCGGAATGACCATCGCTCTTGGCACAAACCTGTACGCCTCCATCAGCCGGATCACCTCAAACTTGATCCTCGCGAGTGTGCCTGCCGTCGCAGCCAACACCGGCAGCCTCGATCTCGTCATTCGGGATCCCCTCACCAACGGCACCGCCATCATCGCCGATGGCATCAGCCTTGGTGCCGCTTCCAACGACACCCTCACCCTGATCACCCCGCTGCCGTCCACGCTCTCTATCGGCGCCTCTGCCCAGTGGACAGTTCAGGTACTCGGTCCGGACCAGCTCACACCCGCCGGCGGCGTCACCGTCGCCTTCGCGATCCTGCAGGGGAGCGGCACCTTCAGTCCCTGTACTGCTCCCGGCTGCTCAGTGACCACCTCTGGCGATGGCCTCGCCACCATCCACTTCACGCCAGCCAGCGCATCAGCCATCAAGCTGCAGGCCTCTCTGCCGGGAGGAGCAGCGCTCACTGCTGAGCTTACCGGCACCGCCTCGCCATCCCTCAGCCCCAACTCCCCCTTCCTCTATCTCGCACCTGAAGCGACGCTGGCCTGGAACGCCCAGGTCACGGCCATCGCCAGCGGCACCCCCGTCCCGACCGCCACCATCAGGTGGACCGGCACCTTTGCGTTGAACGGCCAGGGCGGCACATCCGCCACCAATGCCCAGGGATCCGCCGGCTTTGTCTTCTCTCTCGGCCCCTGGGGCGCCGGCACCCCCGGCACCATCCAGGCCTGCCTCACCGCCAATCTCTGCACCTCGATTGCCGTCTACGTCGTTCATCCCGAAACAGAAAACCTCGCTGCCGTTTCCGGGCTCGATCAAGCTCTGCAACCGGCTGACCTCCCACAGCCCGTTGTCGTCCGCCTCGTCACTCCCACCGGCCAGCCGGTCGTCGGCGGGGAGGTCACCTTCCGACAGACATTCCGCACCCTGGCGCCGCCATGCCCAGGCTCAGGTCCATGCCCGAATGGCCGCCTCCTCTCCCTCTCCTCGCTGACAGCAGTGACCGATGTCAACGGATTGGCGTCCTTTACGCCCATCTTCCCCCCGAATACAGCGGTCACAGATACCGGCGTCGCCCAAGCCGGAACGTACGCAACTTTGCCATTTCAGTTAAACGTCTCGCCCTGATCGGAGCTTCACCCCGATGTTTGAACCAGCCGCAATTTCCAGCGTCTTCTTCGACGCCTGACCTCCCCCGGGGTTCATTTCTGCGTCGCCTTCCCGGTGGAGTGCATCTTCACAACAGAGCGTCACCCGGGAGACCAAGCATGTCGGCAACTATCGCTGAGCCACAGAAGTACCAGATTCCGTCACCCGCAGCCCGCACCCGGCCCCGCGTTGTCATCCTCGGAGGAGGCTTCGCCGGCATATCGGCCGCCAACGAACTCGGCAGCATGGCCGTCGATGTCACGCTCGTTGACCGCCGCAATCATCACGTCTTCCAGCCGCTGTTGTACCAGGTGGCGCTGGCCGTGCTGTCTCCAGCCGACATCGCTCAGCCAATCCGCGGCATCCTCTCGCACCACAACAACGTCGACGTCCTGATGGACGAGGCAGTCGGTTTTGACCTTGAGAAGAAACTGGTGCATCTCGCCAGCCAGGTCGAACTGGAATATGACTACCTGATCGTCGCCACTGGCTCCACTCATTCCTACTTCGGCCATGACGACTGGGAGCACAGCGCTCCTGGCCTCAAGACACTCGAAGATGCCACAGAGATCCGCCGCCGTATTCTCCTGGCCTACGAACTGGCCGAGCGTTCCATGGTCGAAACAGGCAGTCACCCCGAACTGAACTTTGTCGTCATCGGCGGCGGTCCCACCGGCGTGGAACTTGCAGGCGCCCTTAGGGATATCTCCCAGCTCTACCTGAAACGAAACTTCCGCCACATCAATCCCGCCAGCAGCCACGTTCTGCTCATCGAAGGCGGCCCGAAAATCCTCCCCTCCTATCCCGAAGATCTCCAGAAAAAGGCGATCGAACAACTGCACCATCTGGGTGTCACAGTGCGTACTGGCGCCAGCGTCACTGACATCAAACCCGGCTACGTCATGGTCGGAGATGAGAGGCTTGACTCGCTCGTGACTCTCTGGGGCGCCGGCGTCGCGCCCTCACCCCTGGGCAAGCTTCTCGGCGTGCCCACCGACAAGAAGGGCAGCGTCCCCGTCGACAACTTCCTCAATCCCGAGGGCCACAAAGACGTTTTCGTCTGCGGCGATCTCAGCGTCTTCCAGCAGGATGGCAAACGCATTCCCGGTGTCGCCCAGCCCGCCATGCAGATGGGTGCTCACGCCGCCAAAATGATTGCTCAGGACATGGCAGGCCGTCCGCGCACCACCTTCCGCTACTTCGACAAAGGCGACATGGCCACCATTGGTCGCGGAGCCGCCGTGGCTGACGTCAAATGGCCGTTCAAGGCGCATTGGGGCGGTTTTCCCGCCTGGGCCACCTGGCTGGTCGTCCACCTCTGGTTCCTGGTCAGCTTCCGCAACCGCATCGGCGTCATGGCCACCTGGGCCTGGACCTACTTCTTCTTCCGCAGCGGCGCCCGTCTCATCACCGGCAACCAGACCTTGCCAGGATGGGGTGAACACAAGGGCACCAAGGCACAAATCCCGCTCAAGCCGCTCGACTACACCTCACCCCCGGTGGCTGCTCTCAACTCGCCCGACGAAGCCATGAACAGCGGCGCACGTCCCGACCCGGGCACCCAGCCCGCCTGATATCCCCCCAACAAAAAGGGAGCCCGTCAAGGCTCCCTTTTCATTCATTCTGCTTTCCGACTACACCGCCACAGTCTGCTCCACACGCACGTTCACCGGCGTCAACCAGCCAAAACGGTCCGCCCGCAGCCCGTTCGCAATCCCAAAAAACTCGTCTGCCAGCTGCTTCGTAATCGGTCCCGTCTGCCCATCCGCCACCTGGATCCGATCCACCGACCGAATTGGCGTCACCTCCGCCGCCGTCCCCGTAAAGAACACTTCATCCGCGATGTACAGCATCTCGCGCGGCATCACCTGCTCCACTACCGGTATTCCGAAATGCCGTGCCAACGTCAGCACCGAATCCCGCGTAATCCCCGACAGCACCGAGTTCGCCAGCGGCGTCGTATACAGCACGCCGTTCCTCACAATAAACAGGTTCTCGCCCGAACCCTCGGACAGGTAGCCGTTCACATCCAGCGCAATGCCCTCCGCATACCCATGCATATCGGCTTCCATGCGGATCAGCTGCGAATTCATATAGTTCGCACCCGCCTTCGCCATCGACGGCATCGTGTTCGGCGCCAGGCGGTTCCATGAAGAGATACACACATCCGCCCCCTGGTCCCCCGGCACATACTTGCCCCACGGGAAATTCGCCATGTACACCTCGGTCGGCGACCCCTTGGGATTCACGCCAATCTCGCCATACCCGCGCAGCGCAATCGGCCGAATGTAGCAGGGCGCCACACCATTCGCCTCCACCAGCTCCACCACCGCGCTTGACAGCTGGTCGAGCGAATA
>CAZZUX010000042.1:0-1185 GCA_964657395.1 uncultured Ktedonobacteraceae bacterium | reverse complement strand
TAATGCACCACGTGGCTCATCACGTGCAGCTGCGCCTTCTCCCAGGGAATGAGGTTTCCGTTGTGCCAGATCTTCTGCGTAGGCTTAATGGGCATTGCAAGTAGCTCCTCGCTCGTTGGAGCGATTGAAATGGGCGTATCAATGCAGCGATTATAGCGGCTGCAAGGCGCGATTTTAGGTCAGGCGCGCAGCAGACTGCAGGTGGTTGCGGCAGGGCTTCAACTCGCTGCTGCGCGGAACAGGCAAGCAGACAGAACTCTCGGTAACCGACAGGTCGCAATGTCGTACAGGCAGCGGTTACCTTTGATCTGCCTCTGGATGGACCGATTTTGAGCACCGGCCCGCCGCTTCCGGCATCTAGAGCAAGCAGGAGAACTGCGATGAACCCTGTACAGGAAATACGTGCCTCGCGCCGCTTCAGCAAACTCGAGCTTTTTGACGGCGGTCTGCGCGTCCTGCTGACAGACGGCGTTGAAATCCGCATCACCTACGACGACGGCCGCATCACCCTCGTCGACGATCAATACTTCACCAGCCGCGATCAGTTCCACGATGCCGCTCTTAAAGACGTAGCCTGACGCAGCAAGACCCGCCCTCATTCAGGCTCGCTACTCAACCACGTTCTCCATCAGCACCGTGTTAGGCACAGTGACAATGCCGCCTTCATTCTGGATGACCGTACCCACGGAATGAACAGCAACCACCCGCCCACGCACCCCCTGCACCTCAATCTCGCGCCCCTCAGGGAAGTGCTCACGCACAAACGCGCCCGCCAGCAGGTTAGCCACCACCGCGCGGCTGCCCAAGCCGAGAGCCATCGCTGTCGCCACACCCGCCGAGATCAGGATCACCGCAAAAATGATCGTCAGGATCGCCGTCTGCACGCCCAGCTGCGCCAGCGTGATCACAATCACAATCAGCGATAAGAAGTAGCGGCAGATCAGTCCGAGTGCGCTCGCATATTCAAGATTCGCATTGCGTGCAGCTCTCACCAGCGCCGTCGACATAATCCGCGCAACCGACAATCCAACCAGCAGGATCACCGCCGCAGCAATCACCTCCGGCAGATAACTCAGCGCCTTCGCCACCAGCCGCGTAAAGTACACCAGCCGCAATGCCTCCACCGCCGGAAGCAGCGCCAGCAGAAGTACTAGCCAGAACACCACGCTGCTGACCAGTGCCGAA
>CAZZUX010000041.1:27390-29852 GCA_964657395.1 uncultured Ktedonobacteraceae bacterium | reverse complement strand
AGCGGCCGGCCATGTTGAAAAGACTCAGCACCCCGACAAACCCTCCGGCAGCTACAGCCAGCACCTTGCCTTTGAAAAGGTCCTGAATCATCGGTGAAGCCTGTTCCAGAATGCCGATGCCGGCCGTCGTATTCACCGCCAGCACCAGCCACAACAGCCAGAACTGGGGCGTCTTCATCGCCGACTGCACCGTAACATTGTGCGTGCTGATCAAGCCTGTGGCTTTCTGCGGCGCAACCCAGCCCTCCGGCTTCCATCCCGGTGCAGGAACCCGCACTGTAAACACCCCGAACATCATCAACAGAAAATAGAAGATTCCCATCGTGATCCATGTCGAAGGAATCGCCGCATGCCCGCCTGCCTTGTAAAAGGTCATTAGCTTGGTCGCCAGAGGCGAACCGATCATCGCGCCGCCTCCGAATCCCATGATCGCCATGCCTGTAGCCAGGCCCGGCCGATCCGGAAACCACTTGATCAAGGTTGCCACCGGCGAGATGTACCCCATCCCCAGCCCTACGCCGCCCACCACGCCGTAGCCCAGGTACACCAGCCATAACTGATGCGACGCTGCGCCCTGTGACGCGATCAGGAAGCCGGCGCCGAAACAGCATGCCGCCACAAACATCGCCTTACGCGGCCCAGCTGTCTCCAGCCACTTGCCAAACAGAGCAGCTGAAAGACCGAGCACCGCAATGGCAATCGAGAAGATGTAGCCGACGGATTTCAGATCCCAGGACGAGCCATCCGCAGCCTTCAATGCCAGCAGGGGATTCTTGAACACGCTGAATGCGTATACCTGGCCGATCGCAAGGTGAATAGCAAGCGCGGCCGGTGGAACCAGCCAGCGATTGAAGCCCGGATATGCGATCGATCGCTCGCGATCCAGAAATGAAAATGCTGCCATCGGTTAGCTCCTTCAACTGCCATGCGCACGTGGACTCGCGCAACCACAGTGCGCGCGGGTGTAACTCTTTGGATACAAGAGACGCTGCTGCAGCCACGAGTCAGCATGCGCCTCGTCAACAGGAACAGGCAACAGGCAGGCTTACGCCAAAGTTTGACGAAGCTGCCTGCCGGTAACGCGGATGCACCACGCTCCGTCGCGGGCCGGATGTCTGCTAACCTGCTCAACGAGGTCAACAGCGCATGTCCAGCGACAACCCTGCCGGTTCCTCCGCAGTTCCGGTCCAGCAGGAAGCTCACTTCAGTTCCATGCTTCGGGAGAACCGCGTTTTTCCACCGCCGGCCGCCTTCGCCGAGAAAGCGCGCATCGGCAGCATGGAAGCTTACGAAGCCCTGTACGCCCGCTCCATTCAGGACCCGGAAGGTTTCTGGGCAGAGGCTGCGCATGAACTTCACTGGTTTGCACCCTGGAGCAAGGTTCTCGACTGGCAGCTTCCGCACGCCACCTGGTTCGCAGGCGGCAAGCTGAATCTCAGCTACAACTGTGTCGATCGCCATGCCCTCGGAGATAAGCGCGACCACGTCGCCATCCTCTGGGAAGGAGAACCCGCCGGACCCGACGGCAACAGCGAAGTCCGCCGACTCACCTTCGGTCAACTCCACGCCGAAGTACAGAAGTTCGCCAATGTCCTCAAACAGCAGGGCATCCGCAAAGGCGACCGCGTCGCCATTTACATGGGCATGATCCCGGAGCTCGCCATTGCCCTCCTGGCCTGCGCACGCATCGGTGCCATCCACTCCGTCATCTTCGGCGGTTTTGCAGCACACGCACTGGTCGACCGCATCAACGACGCAGAATGCAACGCCGTTATCACTCAGGACGCCGGCTGGCGCCGTGGGGCCCAGGTTCCCCTCAAAGCCGTCGTCGATGAAGCACTCCAACAGTGCTCTTTCGTGAAACACGTGATCGTCTACCAGCGCACCGGCTGCGACGTCACCATCAAGCCGGGACGTGACTTCTGGTGGCACGAACTTATGGCGACTGCCTCTGCGGACTGCCCCGCCGAAGAACTCGACGCCGAAGATCCGCTCTACATCCTCTACACTTCTGGCACCACCGGTAAGCCAAAGGGCATCCTCCACACCACTGGCGGCTACTCCGTGCAGACCTACCTCACCAGCAAATACATCTTCGACCTGCATCCCGACGACGTCTTCTGGTGTACCGCCGACATCGGCTGGGTCACCGGCCACTCCTATGTTGTCTACGGCGCGCTGCAGAATGGCGTCACCACCGTCATGTATGAGGGCGCGCTCAATGCTCCCGGCCCGGACCGCGCATGGAAGATCATCGAAGACCACAAAGTCTCCATCTTCTACACCGCGCCCACGGCCATCCGCGCCTTCATCAAGTGGGGTGATGAGCATCCTCTCAAGCACAATCTCGATTCGCTCCGACTCCTCGGCACCGTCGGTGAACCCATCAATCCCATGGCCTGGATGTGGTACCACGAAGTCATCGGCAAAGAGCGCTGCCCCATCGTCGATACGTGGTGGCA